>JACNJP010000313.1 GCA_014382465.1 Planctomycetota bacterium | reverse complement strand
CGGGCCAAGGTCGCCTCCCGGCTGAGCCCGGGGTGTCCGGGCCCAGGGAAGACGGTCGGAGGCGGCGGGGGTTACGCCCAGGCCGGAATTCAGGGGCCAACCAACGGGGCCGGATTCTCGAATCTTCCCTCGTGGAACCCCGGCCGCGGCATCCCAAACAAGTACCCCTGCATCAGATCACACCCCGCGTCCACCAAGGCATCCCGCTGGGCATGGGTCTCGATCCCCTCACCGATCACGCGGGTATTCAATTCCTGGCACAGCTGGCACAGCGAGCGGACCAGCATCTGCTGGACCTGGTCGCGGTCGGCGCCCTGGACCAGGAGCATGTCGAGCTTGACGACGTCGGGTTCGAGGCGGGCGAAGGTCACCAGGCCGTTGTCGCCGGCGCCGAGGTCGTCCATGGCGATGCCGAAGCCGAGCAGGCGGAGACAGGCGACCTTGTTGGCGGAGGCGGTGACGACGTCGAAGGACTCGCGCTCGGTGACTTCGAGCACCACCTGCGGCGCCACCTTCGAGAGCGGGGCGGTGGCGTCGATGAGCTCGGGATCGTTGAGGTCGTCGGGGCGGAGGTTGACGAACAGCTTGATGTCGCCCTCGAGATCGCGGACCGCTGCGGCGGCCATCCGCCGGACCGCCCGGCCCAGCTCCCAGCCGCGGTCGAGCTCCTCCGCGGCGTCGATCAGCCGCTCGGGAGAGGCCAGCAGCTCTTCGCCGGTCCGTAGCAAAGCTTCGTAGCCGACCGTCCGCTGCTCCGACCAGGAGATGATCGGCTGGAAATCGAGCCGCAGGTCCCGCATCGCCCGCTCGAACACCGCCTCGCGGCCGGCGCGGTCGGAGTCGGGCAGGCTGCGGCCGGTCAGGTGCTCGGTGGCGCGCCGCCGGGCGACCGCCATGTGCCCCAGGCCGAGGCCGAAGCGCACGACCTTGAGCAGCTCCGCCGCCGAGAACGGCTTGACCAGGTAGCGCAGGGCCCCGAACTCGACCGCCTCGATCGCGGTCTCGACCGACGGCGCGCCGGTCGCCAGCACCACCGGCATGTAGAGGTCGTGCTTGCGGATCAGCCTCAGCAGGGCGATCCCGTCCAGACCGGGCAGGGAGAGGTCGCAGACCGCCAGGTCGAAGCGGTGGTGGGACAGCTCCTCCAGGGCGTCCTCGGCGGTCGAATAGAGATGCAGGTGGTACTCCTCGCCGAGGATGGCGCGATACAGATCCAGCATCCCCGGATCGTCGTCCACCACCATGAGGCGCCCGGCGGACTCGGCGGGACCGGAGGAGGAATTGCTGGAGGGGTCTGCCACGGACGAAAACGAGTCGAGCCGACTACCCGGGTGTCCCCAGCTTAGCCGCCCGCATCCGCCTGCGCCGGCGGTGGTCGATCGAGTCGATGGCCCGCACGGCGTACTCCTGGGCGGTATAGACCTGCTTCATCACCGGCTCGTCGGCCCGCGTCGCCATGTCGCCGACGGCGAACAGCCCCGGGACGCTGGTCTCTCCGCGGCGGTCGATGAGCACGTGGCGCTCCTCCTCCGGCTTCCCGGGGTCCGCCAGCTCGGCGCCAAGCTGCCGCGCCAGATCGTTGTAGACCCGGTAGAGCCCGAGCGCCACCAGGGCGAAGCGCACCTCCACCGCTTCGCCGTTCTCGAGCTGGAGCGCCCGCATGCCGTCGCCGTCGCCGGTCAGGTCGGTGATCCGATCGCGGTGGACGCCGATGCCGTAGGCCTCGAGCACCCGCCGCGACTCCTCGCTCCACTCCGGCTCGGCGCCGTTGGTGAGCAGGCAGCAAGCGGAGCCGTAGCGCTCCTGGAGCATCATCGCCAGCTGCGCCGCGGCCTCGGAATACCCGATCACCGCCGCCCGGCCAATCACGGTCAAATGACCCTCGCACCGGATGCAGTAGAGGATGTCCTCGCGGTTGGCCCACGGGTAGATCCACTTCACCTCGTCGCGCGCCTCGCCCCCCTTGGTCTTGAGGATGCTCGGCTGGCGGTCCATCACTCCGGTGGCCAGGACCAGGGCCGCGCCGCGGTGCTCGGCGTCGCCGCAGCGGACCACGAAGGCGCCGCCGTCTCCGTCCCAGCGGGCGCCGTCCGCGGCCAGGTCGAGGACCTCGACGTAGTCGGCGAACTCCGCCTCGATCCGCTCCACCGTGTTCTCGATGATGTCGCGGGAGGAGACCGCCATCCGCGGGGCGTCGGCCAGCAGCTTCCTGGCGGCCTGGTACTCCCCGCCGCGCAGCAGCTTGAGCACCTTCTTGCGCACGATGCCCTCGTGCACGCCGATCATGTTGTCGATGTTGGCGACCCACAGGCCGCGCGAGCGCTTGGCGGTCCGCTTGTCGCCCCGGATCCACAGGACCCGCAGCAGGTACTGCGCCGCCCGCAGGGCCGCCGCGCCCCCGGCGATGCCCCCGCCCACCACGATCAGGTCGAATTCCCGGTCTCGAGCCATGGCGGCGGAGAATAGCACCGGCTGCCCGCCAGGGAATCCGCGGGAGGTCCCATTCCGGGCTCGCGCAGGGCTGGCAGGCCCGTCGGGGCGGACCTAACTAGACCTTCCGGAAAGCTCATCCAGCCCCCCGGAGGTCCATGGACCCCCCTTCGCCGTCTCTTCCGCACGGTGCCATCAGCAGCTACTCCCGGATCGCGGATCTCCCGGTCCAGATCGACGGTATCCGCTATCAGGGGATCGAGCTGCCCACGCAGGGCGGTTCCGGCTGTCGCTCGCTGGAGCTGGTCCTCAGCGGCGCCGGCTGCGAAGGGGTCGGCGAGGACGTCACCGCCAGCTCCAGGACCGGCCCCTCGGCGGTCCTCTGCAGCGCCGCTGAGGCCGGGATCGGCGTCTGGCGCTTCGAGGAGTACTCCGGCCGCCTCGCCGACACCGGCCTCTCCGGACCCCGGCGCTGGGCCCTTGAGAGCGCGGGCCTGGCCCTGGCCCTCGAGCAGGCCGGCCGCACTTTGGCCGAAGTCCTCGGCCGACCGCTGAGACCGGTCCGCTTCGTCCTGTCGGGCGCCGCCGGACCCCGGCTCGAGCTGGAGACCGTGATCGCCTGGCACCGCCGCTGCCGCGAGTTCGGCTTCACCCTGGACGCCGACGAGAGCTGGGACGACGAGTTCCTGGCCACCCTGGCGGCGATGGAGCGGGTCGAGGTGGTGGACTTCCACTCCTTTGAGCGCGACCCGATGCCGCCGGCGGAGCTCTACCAGCGGGTCTCCTACGCCTTGCCCAACGCCATCCTCGAGGACGCCGCCCTGACCGAGGAGACCCGCAGCCTGCTCCTCGAGCACCCGGGGCCGCTGAGCTGGGACGCCGCCATCTACTCGACCATCGAGATCGATGCCCTGTCGCCCCAGGCGATCAACGTCCGGCCGAGCCGCTTCGGCTGGTGGAAGCGCCTGCTCGACGCCTACGACCTGTGCGCGCACCGCGACATCCGCTGCTACGCCGGCTCGAGCGGCGAGATCGGCGCCGGCCTGGAGCAGCTCCAGTACCTGGCGTCGATGTTCCACCCGGACGCCCCGAACCAGGTGGCGCCGCCGCGCTTCCAGGCCGCCGGCCCGTCGTCGGACCTGAAGAAGCCGCTCAACCCGCTGCCCGTCTCCGGCTTCCAGTCAGCGTTCGGTAGGCGTCGTTGATCTGGGCCATGCGGCGGTTGGCGGCCGCCTGGAAGGCCGGGCCCAGGTGGGCGTGGCGGTCGGGGTGGTGCTCGCGCACCAATTGGAGGTAGCGGCTGCGGATCTGGCCGGGGGTGGAGCCCCGAGGCAGTCCCAGCACGGTCCAGGGGCCGCCGGCGGGCTCGGGCGGCGCACCCGGGAGCGGCGGCGGGGCCCCGAACACCGCGCCCAGCAGCTCGTCGGGGATGCCGCAGAGGCGCGCGATCCGCGCCAGCCGCTGCAGCTCGGCCTCCACCACCCCCTCGCTCTGCTCGGCGATGCCGAGCAGCATCTGGAGCAGGACGCGGGCGTCGGCGGCGCCCGTGGTGGCGCGCACGGTCTCGGCGGCCCGCTCGATCTCGGCCTCGGTCGGGGGCGGCAGCGGGACCGGCCCGGGGTCGGCGGCGGCCGCGATCTCCGGCTCGTCGGCCCAGAAGAAGCGCAGGTAGGAGCGCACGGCCGACCACTCGCGGAGGTCGGTGGCGCCGGAGGCGGCCGCCTGGTCGCGGAGCAGCGTGACCAGGGCCTGGGCCAGCCGCTGGCGCTGGTGGAGGTCCAGCGGCGGCCGCGGAGCCTCCTCCTGGCGGCCGCGCAGGAAGTCGCGCCAGTCGAGGCCGGCGTCCTCGAGGGAGCGGCGCAGCCAGACGGTCGGGCCGACGAACGGCAGGGCCAGGGTCCAGAACGCGGCCCGGAGGAAATGGAACAGGGCGAAGGGCAGCGCCAGGAGCGCCACGACGCCGTGGAAGCCGCGGATCAGCTCGCCCGCGCCCTGCCACAAGGCCAGCACCAAGCAGCGGTGGCAGCCGAGCACGACGACCCGGGTGAGCCGGGGGGTCGACGATCCTGGGAAGATCCGCAGCTCCACCACCGGCACGGCGTTCTGCAGCGGCCGGCGGCCGCAGTGCGGGCAGAGGAACGGCGAGGCTCCGGAGGGGCTGGCCACGCAGAGCATTCTGACTCCGCCCCGGCACAGATCTAAGGTGGTCCTGCCACCAACCCCATCCTAGATACTGCCCATGCTCAGACTCCTTTCCACGCTCCTCCAGGACCCCCCCGCAGTCGAGGCCGAGGCCGGATCCGCCGGCCTCCTCCCCCCGCCGGAGGACCTCACCGACGTCAACGCCGTCATGGACTGGCTCATCGAGTTCAGCAAGACCTACGGCCCCAAGGTGGTCGGCGCGCTGCTGACGCTGATCATCGGCCTGTTCTTGGTCGGCTGGGTCACGCGCGGCGTCCGCGGCGGCCTGGTCAAGGCGAGGGTCGACAAGACGCTCGCCAGCTTCCTCGCCAACCTGGCGCGGATGGGCATGATCGTCATGGTCTTCATCTCGGCCATCAGCAAGCTCGGGGTCGAGACCAACAGCTTCATCGCGGTGCTCGCCGCCAGCGGCCTGGCGATCGGCTTCGCCATGCAGGACTCGCTCGGCAACCTCGCCAGCGGCGTCATGCTCATGTTCTTCCAGCCCTTCAAGACCGGCGACTTCGTCGAGGCCGGCGGCACCAGCGGCGTCGTCGAGGAGATCATGGTGTTCTCGACCCGCATGCGCACGCCGGACAACAAGCGCATCATCGTGCCCAACGGCCAGATCACCGGCGGCAACATCATCAATTACTCGGCCAACAACACCCGGCGGGTGGACCTGACCTTCGGCATCAGCTACGGCGACAGCATGAAGAAGGCCAAGGGCATCCTCGAGCGGCTGGTGAAGGAGGACGAGCGGGTCCTGAAGGACCCGGCGCCGGCGATCGTCATCGGCGCGCTGGCCGACTCGAGCGTCAACATCCTGTGCCGGCCGTGGGTCAAGACCGCCGACTACTGGGCGGTCTACTGGGACCTGCTCGAGAAGGCCAAGGAGGCCTTCGACGCCGAAGGCGTATCGATCCCCTTCCCGCAGCGCGACGTGCACCTGCACAAGGTCGGCGACGCGGCGTAGCACCGCCGGCCTGCCGTGATCGTGGAGTCGCCGGCCCGCTCAGCGCGGGTCGGCGGCCAGCCCAGTCAGTCAGCCCCTGACATCACGAAGACGCGGCCGGACCTGACGCCGTTGGCGCCGCTCCAGGCCGAGGTGAACAGGTAGTCGGGCCGGCCGTCGTCGTCGACGTCGCCGAGCACGGTGGCGTCGAAGCCGAAGGTATCGTTGGCGTTGACGCAGGTCCAGGTGCGAAGGACGGCGCCGTTCCTGCCGCTGCGCAGGTAGACCTTGCCGGCGGAGGGCGCCTGCTCGGAGTGGGTCCAGGCGCCGATCACGAGGTCGGCGGCGCCGTCGCCGTCGTAGTCGCCGGCGACCGCGTTGCCGATGCCGAGGCCCTCGCCGGCGGCGCCGACGAAGCGGTGCAGCACCGCGCCGTCCTCGCCGGAGGCGACCACGGCCTCGCCGCTGCCCGCGCCGCCGGCGTTGGACTCGAAGTCGACGCAGTAGACGTCGGGCACGCCGTCGCCGTTGCAGTCGCCGAAGACCGAGGCGAAGAAGCGGCCGAGGTTGACGTTGTGCTCGCGCGCCTGCAGCGTGAAGTGCAGCTCGGGCGTCAGGCCGCGGTAGACGCGCACCTCGCCGCGCTGGCCCTCGCCGGCGTTCATGGCGCCGAGGACCATCAGCGGGTGCTCGCCGTCGAAGTCGCCGGCGACCACCGAGCCGAGGGTCTCGCCGGGGCCGCCGTCGAAGTGGTCGACGCGGTCGCCGCCGGCGCCCGAGATGCGGTGGACGCGGCCGGCGCCGCCGGCGAAGCCCGGGGCGGCGATCAGCAGGTCGGGCGTGCCGTCGCGGTCGAAGTCGCCGCAGCCGGCGAGCTCGCGGCCGAAGCTGTCGCCGGGCTGGTCGCCGTCGAAGCTGCCGAGCAGCGCGTGGGTCTTGCCGCTCCAGACCTTGACCTCGCCGGCGCCGGTGCGCGGCTGCGGCGCGCCGGCGGCGTAGTCGGCGAAGCCGTCGCCGTCGACGTCGCCGATGCCGGACACCGCCATGCCGAGCAGGTCGCCCGGCGCGCCGTCGTGGCTGGCGAGCAGCGCGCCGCTCTTCCCGGAGTAGAGGTAGACCCGCCCGGCCGGCTTGCCGTCCACCTGCCAGAAGGGCGCTGAGGTGATGACGTCGTTCACGCCGTCGCCGTTGACGTCGCCGGCGTCCTCCGCCACCCAGCCGAATTGGTCGTTGGCGTGCTCGCCGCGCCACTCGTGCAGGATCACCGCGTCCGGCTCGAGGAAGGGCTTCGACCAGTCGGGCGGCGGCGGGGCGGTCGGTTCGCCCGTCTCCGCCACCGTCGGAAGGGCTTCGTCCTGGGCGGTGAGGGGCGCGACGGCCCCGACCAGGACGATCCCGGCCATCAGGTGGCGGAGGCGCGGCATCGGGCGATCAGGCTTCGACCGCGCGGCTGATCCAGGCCGGCATCTTCGCCAGGTGCTCGCGCGCGGCGGCCTCGGCCTCGGCCCGCTCCATCTTCTGCATGCCCATGAAGTAGCCGGTCACCGTGCCCTCGAAGACCTGCTCGTAGGGGCGCAGCTGGCCGTCCTCGTCGGTGCAGTACTGGCAGTACATCTGGCCCGGCTTGGCGTCGGTCATCGGCATGGCGCAGGACTGGCAGCTCTCCATGGTGATCGGCGAGTAGATCTGGTAGCGGTAGCCGTCGGGGTCGCGCACCGGGAAGTCGCGCAGGCCGTAGAATTGGTTCTTGGGCGCGGACTGGGCCTTGACGCCCCTGGCAGTTACCTCGGCGTAGTAGGCGTCGACGTCGGGCACCATCAGGTAGAAGAAGACGCCGGCGCCGGGGGTGCTGGTCTCGAACTCGGCCATGACCTCCTTCATGGTCTCGGCCCCCTCCGGGTCGTGCTCGCAGGTCGCGGCGTCCGGCGTCATCGCCGCGCCGATCATCACGCTCTGCTTGTGGAGGACCAGGTTGGCCCACATCGGGTTCTGCTTGTCCGGCCAGGCCTCCTTCATCTCGAAGCCGAGCTTGCCGCAGTAGAAGTCGGCGGTGGCCTTCATGTCACGGCAGGTGAGCATGATGGAGTTGGGGTAGTTCTGGTCGCAGTCTGACATGGTGACGTCCTCTCCTCGAGGGATGCTTAGGATGCGAGAGCCTGAACCCATGATAGGACTCGCTCGCAACTCGTGGACGAAGGGGCATTTCGCCCTCTTGCGGGTCTTATTGGGCCTGGCGGTGGCCGCGGCGGGCATTTCGCAGCTCCTGGCCGCCGGCTCGTGGCTGCGGCCCTCGCTCGGTTTGCTGGAGCTCCTCTGCGGCCTGCTGGTGGCCGCTGGCCGCGCCGAGGTGCCAGCCGCGCTGCTGGCCGCCGGATTGTGGCTGGGCCTCGGCGCCGCCGGCCCGCTCGGCGACCAGGCCGGGATGGTGGGCGGCGCCCTGCTGCTGATCCGGCACGCCGCGCTGGCGCCGGCCGCCGCGGTCGCCGGGCTGCGCTGGGTGATGCCGAGCTGGGTCCTGCTGCTCTCGCGGCTCGCCCTGATCGGCGTCCTGATCGCCGAGGCGGCTTCCGCCCCCGGGTTCCCCCAGGCCTTCGACCTGGCCGGCTTCGTCCTGCTCGCCCTCGCGGCTGCCGAACCCGCATGGATCCCGGGGCGGCGGGCGGGCGGCCCCGAGCGGGTGTTCTTCGACGGCGGCTGCGGCCTGTGCCACCGCGGTGTGCTGTTCCTACTGCAGGAGGACCGCGCCGAGCTGCTGCGCTTCGCCCCGCTGCACGGCGAGACCTTCCGCCGCCTGTTCCCGCCGGATCACGCCGCCGCGCTGCCCGACAGCCTGGTGGTGGTGCGCGACGACGGCGCGCCGCTGCTGCGTTCGGCCGCCGTGGTCCACCTCTGCCGCCGACTCGGCGGCGCCTGGCGTCCGCTCGGCTTCCTGCTGCGGCTGGTGCCGCGGGGGATCGCCGACGGCGGCTACGATTGGGTCGCCGGCTTCCGCGAGCGGCTCTTCGCCAGGCCCGAGAGCGCCTGCCCCATGGTCCCGCCCGCATTGCGCTGGCGCTTCGAGGCTTGAGCAGAACGATGAAGCGATTCCTCCTCCCCGCCGCCTTCCTGGCCCTCGCCGCTTGCGGCGCGCCCGGCCACCTCGACCCCGCGCGACCCGGCCCCGCGCGACCGGCAGCCGACGCCGACGGCTTCGTGCCGCTGTTCAACGGCGTCGACCTCGAGGGCTGGGCGCCGGTCAATTGCCACGAGAGCACCTGGACGGTGCGCGACGGCATGATCGTCTGCAGCGGCGTACCGACCGGCGAGCTGCGCACCGAGCGCATGTACGAGAACTTCATCGTCGAGCTCGAGTGGCGCCACATGAAGCCCCAGGGCAACGCCGGCTTCTTCGTCTGGTCCGACCCGCTGCCGGCGCGCGGCCAGCCCTTCACGCGCGCGGTCGAGGTGCAGGTGCTCGACGGCCGCGAGACGGACAACTACACCAGCCACGGCGACGTCTTCCCGATCCACGGCGCGGTCATGACCCCCGACCGGCCGCACCCGGGCGGCTGGGCGCGCTGCCTGCCGAGCGAGAAGCGCGCCAAGCCCTCGCCGGAGTGGAACCACTACCGCGTCACCTGCGTCAGCGGCACGCTCAAGCTCGAGGTCAACGGCGAGGAGGTCAGCGGCGGCTACGACATCGACCCGCGCAAGGGCTACATCTGCCTGGAGTCGGAGGGCTCGGAGGCGCACTTCCGCAACCTGCGCATCAAGGAGCTGCCGGCGACCGAGATGGTCATGCACTCCGGCAACGTCGCCGATCGGGCGGTGGGCTTCCGCAGCCTCTACAACGGGGTGGACCTCGAGGGTTGGAGGGTCGGCGAAGGGCAGGAAGGCCACTGGAAGGCCTCGGACTGGAAGCTGGTCTACGACGGCGAGGGCGACCACCTTTGGAGCGAGGAGGAGTTCGGCGACTTCGAGCTGATCGCCGACTGGCGCTGGAGCGGCGGCGCGCTGGAGGCCGCCCGTCCGGTCATCCTGCCGAACGGCAGCGTCCAGCACGACGACGACGGCGCGGCGGTCGAGGCGGTGGTGCCCGACGCCGGCGACAGCGGCATCTACCTGCGCGGCTCCGACAAGGCGCAGGTCAACATCTGGTGCTGGCCGGTCGGCTCGGGGGAGGTGTGGGGCTACCGCACCGACGCCAGCATGCCCGCCGAGGTGCGCGCGGCGTGTACGCCGAAGGTCGCGGCCGACGCGCAGATCGGCGAGTGGAACCGCTTCCTGATCCGGATGGTCGGCGAGACCCTGACGGTCGACCTGAACGGCGAGCGCGTCATCGACGGCGCGCGGCTGCCCGGGGTGGCTGCGCGCGGTCCGATTGCGCTGCAGCACCACGGTGCTCCGATCGAATTTGCCAACCTGTTCGTGCGGGAGCTGGCCCGCAGCCGCTGAGCTGCTGTGGCTGTCCGCCCCCCCGCCGACTTCGACGCCGCCTTCGGAGCCCTGAAGGAGCTGCTGGCTCGGCACCAGCGCTCGCTCGTGGTCGCCCGCGACCAGCCCGGCGACTTCCTGCTCGTCACCAGGAAGGACTTCCGAGGCCAGCCGATGTGCTTCGGCGGCGTCACGATCCGCAAGAACTACGTCTCCTTCCACCTGATGCCGGTCTACGTCGAGCCCAAGCTGCTCGAGGGCATCAGCCCCGGGCTGCGGAAGCGCATGCAGGGGAAGTCCTGCTTCAACTTCAAGCGCGTCGAGGAGGAGCTGTTCGCCGAGCTGCGAGGGCTGGCGAAGGACGGCCTCGACCACTTCCGAAAGGTGGACCTGGCCTGAGCCGGTGGTGAGGACCTCTCCCCTGCTCCTCCTGCTCGGCTGCCTCGGCTCCGCCTGCGCCGGCGGCCCCGGCGGGGCAGCGGACGAGGCGGCGGATCCGGCCGGCGGCGGCGGGGCGATCCGGGTCGCGATCTGCCAGACCCTGTGCATCGACGACGACCGCGAAGGCAACCTGCGGCGCATCGCCTACGCCGTCGAGGAGGCGGCCGACCAAGGCGCGCAGCTCGCCTGCTTCCCCGAGACAGCCGTGCTCGGCTGGGTGAACCCTGCGGCCCACGAGCTCGCCGATCCGGTTCCGGGACCGACCAGCGACCGCCTGGCGGCGCTCGCGCGAGAGCACCGGATCCTGCTGGTGGTCGGCCTGGCCGAGAAGGACGGGGACCGGCTCTACGACTCGGCGCTGCTGATCGGCGCCGACGGCGCCATCCTCGCCAAGCACCGTAAGGTCAACGTCCTCGAGGAGCTGATGGACCCGCCCTACACCTGCGGCGCGGCCGGCGCCGCCACCGTGGCCGACACCCCGCTCGGCCGCATCGGGCTGCTGATCTGCGCCGACGTCTTCCAGGAGGAGCTGCCGGCGGCGCTGGCGGCCGCCGCGCCCGACCTGGTGGTCGTCCCCTTCGGCTGGGCCGCCGACCGCGGCGCCTGGCCCGGGCACGCCGACAGCCTGCACGCCTGGATCAGCCGCACCGCTCGCCTAACCGGCGCCCCGGTGATCGGCCCCAACCTGGTCGGCGCGATCTCCAACGGCCCCTGGACCGGCATGACCTACGGCGGCCGCAGCGCCGCCGCCGACGCCGCGGGCACCATCCTCGGCGAGCTGCGCGACCGCGACGCCGAGGTGCGGGTGTTCTCGATCAAGCTCGATCGCTGAGCCAGGTCTGCAATCGCGCCTGGACCTCGCGCCAGTTCTGGACCCGGGGGCAGCCGAAGCAGGCTTCCCTTCCTCCAAAAGAGGATGTCCCGGCCCGCCGGCCACCGGGAGCCCTTCCCCAGTGGATGGCTGGACTGAGGAGCGGTCATGGAACAGCCTCCGCCTGGAATGCCCCAGCGCCAAATCGGTGACGCCCTGTGGCTCCCCTGAAGGAGGACGGGCAAACCGGAGATGGGAGAGAGGGGCCAGCGTGCCCACCCACCGCTCTGCCGCCTGATCACCACTCAGACCGCCCAGATGGACCGGCCTGGACGAGTCGACCGCCCGGGTCAGGACCGCGTCTGGCCGGTCCAGATCACCTGGACGCGGATGCCGGCGGCCAGCTCGCGGATGGCGCCATGGGCGTCCGCCGGATCGACGACCCCGGCCGGCAAGTAGCTGACCAAGGTGGCGCGGCGGGTGCCGGACTCGATGCCCACCCGGGTGGTGCCGGTGATCGGCGTGTCCGCCGGGCCGAGCGCGTCCACCAGCAGCGGCCGGCCCTCGAGGCCGAAGTCGCCGCCGCGCAGCGACGGGTAGCTCTCGCCGGGCAGACCGGCGCGCCACACGAAGGGCGGCTCGAAGCTGCCCTCGCGCATGACGCAGCAGGGGGCGAGCAGCGCCATCGACAGGCAGTTGTTCAGGTCCACCAGCGGATGGATCGCGGGCATGGCGTCGCCCTTCAACAGCCGCCGCGCCAGCGCCTCCGAGGCCGGGCGGTAACGCGTCGGGTCGGTGCCGGCGGCGCGGAACAGCTTGCGCAGCTCCCCCACGGCCGGGACCTCGGTCAACTGGCGCGAGGCCACCCGCGAGCGCAAGGACGCGGCGGCGGCCTCGCGCAGCGCCGCGGTCGCGGCCGCCGCGGGCGGTCCGACCAGCTCGACCTCGGCCCAGAACAGCGTCCACCCCTCCAATTCGTGGCGGACCTCGAAGGGAGGGGCGGCGTCCATCGGCGCGGGTCGGTGGCGGCGGGCCGGCGAGCGGCTCAGAGCTTGACGTACTCGAAGTCGACCGGCTGGCCGTTCAGGCCCTTGTTCGGCGGGGCGATCCAGGCGGCGAACTTACCCGGCTCGCGGCACGGCTGCATCAGGCTCAGCACGAACTCGCGGTCCCGCTCGGTCGGCAGCCAGCCGGCCTTCTTCTGGTTCCAGGTGTGCTCGTCGATCGGCTTGCCGTCGAGGTCGAAGAAGGCGCCGGTGTACATGCCGATCTGGCGATTGAAGCGGCGGTGCGGCAGCTTGAACTCGAAGTCGATGCCGTGCCTCTTGACGATCTTGTTCCAGTAGTCGACGCCCTTCTGGTTGTCGATCAGGTAGTCCGTGCGCAGGATCTCGTTCATGGCGTTGCGCAGCGGCACCTCCTCCTTGACGATCTCGCCGGCGACGATCTTCTCGATGCTGTAGCTGCCCTCGAGCGCGACGTGGTCCTGGTAGGCCTTCTCCTCGTAGGCGCGGCCCTTCAAGCCGGTGGCGAAGTAGTTGGCGGCGTTGGAGGACACCTCGGAGCCGTAGAGGTCGGTCGAGCTGCTGACCCAGAAGTTGATGTACTTCTGCATCAGCTCGAGCGAGATCGCGCCGTGCTCCCGGGGCTGGGCGTCGGGGTGGGCGTTCATCACCTCGCAGGTGCGCTGGATCACCCGGCCGAGGCCGGTCTGGCCCACGAACAGGTGGTGCGCCTCCTCGGTCAGCATGAAGCGGCAGGTGCGCGCCAGCGGGTCGAAGCCCGACTCGGCCAGCGCCAGGAGCTGGAACTTGCCGTCGCGGTCGGTGAACATCGCGAAGCAGAAGAAGTCCAGCCAGGTGTTGATCGGCTCGTTGAAGGTGCCGAGGATGCGCGGCCGGTCGGGGTTGCCGCTGCGGCGCTCGAGCAGCTCCTCGGCCTCGTTGCGGCCGTCCTTGCCGAAGTAGCGGTGCAGCAGGTAGACCATCGCCCACAGGTGCCGGCCCTCCTCGACGTTGACCTGGAACAGGTTGCGCAGGTCGTAGAGCGACGGCGCGGTGTGCCCGAGCAGGCGCTGCTGCTCGACCGAGGCCGGCTCGGTGTCGGCCTGGGTGACGATCAGCCGCCGCAGGTCGGTGCGGTACTCGCCGGGCACGTCCTGCCAGGCCGGCTTGCCGTAGGCGTCGCCGAAGGGGATGCGGCGGTCGTTCTGGAGCGGCTCGAGGAACACGCCCCAGCGGTACTCGGGCATCGACACGTAGCCGAAGTGCGCCCAGCCGTCCGACTCGACCGAGACCGCGGTCCGCAGGTAGATCTCCTTGGTCTCGAAGTCGGTCGGCCCCATCTCGTGCCACCACTTCAGGTAGCTGGGCTGCCACTTCTCGAGCGCCCGTTGCAGGCGCTTGTCCGAGGCGAGGTCGACGTTGTTCGGGATCTTCTGGCTGTAATCGATGGAGGCCATGGGCGAGCTGCGTGACGGCGGATCAGGTGCGGTTGTAGTCGAAGTCGGGGCGGGTGGGCGTGCCGTAGCACTGCAGCGCGCCGGCGCTGCCGACGGCGTTGGGGCGCTGGAAGATCCAGTTCTGCCAGGCGGTCAGCCGGCAGAAGATCTTGGTCTCGAGGGTATCAGGGCCGGCGAAGCGCAGGTTCGCCTCCATGCCGGTG
>JACNJP010000032.1 GCA_014382465.1 Planctomycetota bacterium | reverse complement strand
CTCGACAGGGAAGAGGTTGCCGGGAAGAGGCGACAACTACCCTGACACCGGGGGGGCGCGGCCGCTGGCGGGAATGGAGGCGCACGTCTACGCCCGCTCGGTGGAGGAGGTGGTCGAGGCGGTCCAGGCGACCGCCCGCGTCGCCAAGCGATTCGAGGAGCCAGCGGAGCGCGCGCTACCCGAGGAGCTCGGCGAGCTCGCGCCGCGGCGACTCCGAGAGCGACTCGCCGGCCCCGATCCCGGGCGGCGGGCCGAGGCGTGGGGCCATGTCCTGTCGCGAGGGAAGCTGCGTTCGGACGATTTGCTCGCGATCTTCGAGTGGGAACGGGATGGATTGGTCCGGCTCGGCGTCCTCTGGTCGCTCCGGGACCGTCGGATCAAGAGTGACGAGGACGCGGCGCGGATCCTCGCCCTCGCGGTCGACGGCGACAACGACCACGTTCGATCGGAGGCGATCGCGCTCTCCGTCGGCCTTCGACCCGAGGCAGCGGCGGAGATCCTCAAGGAGGTCATGCGAATCGTCCTCGACGGGTGCGCGTGGTCCAATCCGAACAACATGCTCGTGGCCGCGACCCAGGCCGCGGTCGAAGTCGCCTCACCGGACCTGCTCGAGCCCCTCGGGCGCGTCCTCGCGTCGACCGAAACCAACAACTCTGCTCACCATTACGCTCGGGACGCGCTGCGGAAGATCGGCAAGCAGCCGAGGATGAGGAAGGCCGTGGAGGAGATCCTCGCCCGCCATGGCTACGATTGAACCCAGGATCCGGAGCGGGCCGGGAGGCGCAGCGGGGCTCGGGTCGATCCTCGGCGGCCTGGTCGGCCTGGGCATGACGAGCGCCTTCGCGCACGCCCACTGGCCTGTCTTGGCCGGCTCGATCTTGGGCCTCACCTGCTCACTGGCGGCCCCGGCCAGGCCCGTGCTGGTCGCGCACTGCGGGGCATGCGCCGCGGTGGTGTCCGCCGTGGTCACGATGGTGGCGGTCCAGGTCCGGCGCGGGCACTGGCCGATCACGGACGACGTCGCGATCGCCCAGTACGGCACCACGACCCTGGCCATCCTGCGGGCGGCGGTCTTCCTCGGTGTTCTCATCGGGATCCCCTGCCTAATCGCCGCGTGCTGGGTCGCCGTTGCCCGGCGGCGTGCTCTGGGCTGCGGAGGATCCCGACCGGCGGCTTCGCCGGACCACGGCGGAACAGGCGCCGGACCAGGCCGGTGAGCCAGGGCAGGGGGAGGGGAGTGAAGGCGGCCTTGAGGCTCGAGGAACTCGGCTGGAGCGACTGGTTCACCGTTCGGGCGGATTCGGTGCTCACGCCCGGCCAGGAGCCGGCGCGGGTCATGACCGTCGACCGCGGCTCCTACCTCGTGCGCGGCGAGGAGCTGGACTGCCCCGCTGAGCTCTCCGGCCGATTCCGTCACGCCGTGGAGTCCAGCCCGGACCTCCCGTGCGTCGGGGACTGGGTCGGCGTGGAGCGGGCCTCGCCGGAGCTTGCCATCATCCACCAGGTCCTGCCCCGGAACACCGTGCTGCGGCGCAAGCGGCCCGGCAAGGCGGTCAACTTCCAGATGCTCGCGGCCAACCTGGACGTCGCCCTGATCGTCCAGTCCTGCCACTTCGACTTCAACGTCCGCCGGCTCGAGCGCTACCTGGTAGTGGCCCGCGAGGGGGGGATCGAGCCGATCCTCGCCCTGAGCAAGACCGACTTGGTGACCCCGGACGAGCTGGACGGCCTGATCGGCCTGGTCCGCGCCGCCGGAATCCAGGAGCCGGTCCTCCCGCTCAGCAACGAGACCGGGGACGGGCTGGACGGCCTGCAGGAACTGCTGGAACCCGGCCGGACCTTCGGCCTGCTCGGGTCGTCCGGCGTCGGCAAGTCCACCCTGGTCAACCGCCTGCTCGGCCGCGAGGCGCTCGACACCCGGGCCGTCAGCGGGACGGGCGAAGGGGTCCACACCACTTCCCGGCGGCAGTTGCTCCTCCTCGAGAACGGCGCCTTGCTGATCGACACCCCCGGCATGCGCGAGCTCGGCCTGCTCGGCGCGAGCGACGGCCTCGACGACAGCTTCGCGGAGGTCCAGGACCTCGCCCGCGGCTGCCGCTTCGGCGATTGCACGCACACCCAGGAGCCCGGCTGCGCCGTGCTGGCCGCCCTCGAGGCCGGGGAGCTCGACGAGGACCGCTACCGTAGCTACCACAAGCTCAAGCGCGAGACCGAGTTCCACGACCTGAGCTACGTCGAGAAGCGGAAGAAGGACCGCGAGCTCGGGCGCTTCTACCGTTCCGTTCTCAAGGACAAGAAACGGTGAACCGAATCGGATGACCCAAGCGAAAGACCCCACCCAGGCCCTGAGGCAGGCGGCCGCCAAGCTGCCGGACGCCGTCGAGGGCACCTCCTGCAAGCAGACCTCCTTCAAGGCGGGCAAGACCGCCTTCCTCTACGTCGGCCCTGGCGCCAAGGGGATCGGCTGGAAGGCCATGTTCAAGCTCCTGGCCTCGATGGACGAGGCCCGAGAGCTGGCGGAGAAGGAGCCGGACCGCTTCGGGGTCGGCAGCAGCGGCTGGGTCTCGACCTGGTTCTCCGCCGAGAAGCCGCTGCCGAAGAAGATCTGGAGCCGCTGGCTGAAGGAGTCCCACGCCGCAGCGACGAAGGGCGGCGGAGCCAAGAAGTAGGGTGGGCGGCCGGCGGCTACCCTGGATTCCACCCGTCGCCCGACCGGAGCGAGGGTCGACTCCAGGACATCGCCCGTGCGGCCGCGCCGGCCGCTCATCCGTCCAGCCCCCACTCCACAAGCGTGTGCGGC
>JACNJP010000301.1 GCA_014382465.1 Planctomycetota bacterium | reverse complement strand
CCCTGCCGGCTGCCGGCCATGTGCGCTGCCGCGGACTTCGAGCGCTACCGGGCCCGTTTCCAGGGCGACCCGGAAGGGAACGGCGGGCGGTGGGAGATCCGCCACCGCCTCCAGGCCATCGGCGACCAGGCCAAGGCGGCGTTCGCCAGCGAGGCCATCCCTCTCGACCGGCGCGAGAGCCTGCACCACCCGCACCACACCAACCGCAAGCGGGTCCTCCGACAGCGGACCATGCTGTTCCGGGACAAGCGGTCTCGCCAGGCCCTGCAGCGATTCTTGGGCAAGGAGCTCGGCAAGGACCTGGACTCGGCCATGAACAACGTCCACTTCCAACTCGGGCTCGATCTCGCCGGCGCCTACTGGGGCATGCGGATCGACGCCGGAGCCTGGTACGACCTCAACGTCCTGTTGAAGCGGGCGGAGGAGCAGGAGGGACAGGAGGCGCTGCGAACTGCGGTCTCCGCCACCCCTGGCTTCCAGCTCGAGGTCGACGGCGGCGGCGCCCGGCCCCTGGCCCCGATGAGCTGCCGCGACTGGCGCGACCTGGCAGGCCTGCTGCGTCCGGGGGAGAGCAGCCTGGAGGTGGTCAAGCGGACGCCGGCCGCCGCGGTCGCCGCCGCCGGCGAGGACTTCGGCGACGCCGTGGTGGCCGATCTGCTGCGGCTCGCCCCCCTCTACCGGCTGGCCTGCTGGTCGCTCGACGGCGGCTCCCCCTCGGGGGCATCGCTCTGACCCGGTTTCCTTGAACCGAGCCGCCGGGCTTGCCGTTGGCACAGGTCCATGAAAACCCACCGCGTGTCCTTCGCCTCCAGGTGGGCGCTGATCTGGCTCGGTTTCCCTCCCTTGGTCCTGGCCCAGGACCCCGCCACCCCGCCGCCGGCGGAGATCCTGGTCACCGCCAGCAGCCGCGAGCAGGCGCCGCTCGAGGCGCCTTGGTCCGCCGCCCTGGTGGGTCGCCAGGAGTTGACCTCCCGCTTCCGCAGCCTGCCGGAAGCCCTCGGCCGCCAGGCTTCGGTGATGGTGCAGAAGACCTCCTACGGCCAGTCCTCCCCCTACATCCGCGGCTTCACCGGCTTCCGCAACCTGCTGTTGGTAGACGGCATCCGGCTCAACCACAGCGCCTTCCGGGACGGCCCGAACCAGTACTGGAGCACCGTCGATCCCTTGACGGTCGAGCGCCTCGAGCTGGTTCGCGGCCCGAGCAGCGTGCTCTACGGCAGCGATGCCATCGGCGGCACGGTCAACGCGGTGTCCCGTCGCGCCAGCCTGGGCCCCGACGGGGGAGGGCTGGAGCTCGGCGGCGCCTGGTACGGTCGCTACGCCTCCGCGGAGGACTCCTGGGTCGGCCGCGCCGAGCTGGATCTCCACTCCGGTGACGACTGGGGCCTGCTCGCGGGGTATTCCGGCAAGGACTTCAACGACCTGGAAGGCGGCGCCGACACCGGCCGCCAGGAGGCCACCGGTTACGAGGAGCGCGACGGCGACCTCCGCTTCGACCGCTACCTGGACAGCGGCCTCGAGCTCACCCTGGCGGCGCAGACGGTGCGCCAGATCGACGTCCCCCGGACCCACAAGACGATCTACTCCCAGCCCTACGCCGGGACCACCATCGGCAACGAGCTGCGCCGGGAGTACGACCAGGTCCGGGACCTGATCTTCGGCAGGGCGCGGTGGAGCGACGCCAGCGGCTTGTGGGACGCCGGCAGCCTCACCCTGAGCTGGCAGCGCCACGCCGAGGAGCGGGACCGGCGCCGCACCGGCGGGCGGCGCGACATCCAGGGCTTCGAGGTGAGTGATCTCGGCCTGCTGGCGCGCTTCGAGAGCGAGTCCGACGTCGGCCATTGGTCCTGGGGGCTCGAGGGGCACCGCGAAGAGGTCGGCTCCTTCCGCGACGACTACACCGGCGGGGTGCACACCGGTTCGGCGATCCAGGGGCCGGTGGCCGACGACGCCACCTACTCCAGCCTGGCCGCCTACCTCCAGGACGAGATCGCCGGCGACTCCTGGAGCCTCATCCCGGGCGTCCGCTTCACCCGGGTGTCGATGGACGCCGGGCGGGTCTACGATCCCGGCACCGGCGGACGCACCTCGGTCAGCGACGATTGGAACGCTTTGGTCGGGAGCCTGCGGGGAGTCTGGTGGCTGGGGCCGGAGTCGAACCTCTACGCCGGCCTCTCGCAGGGATTCCGGGCGCCGAACCTGTCGGACACCACCGCCTTCGAGACCACCAGCGTGGTCGAATTGCCGACCCTGGGCCTGGAGCCGGAGAGCTTCCTCCAGCTCGAGCTGGGCGCGAAGGGCGGCCAGGACGGCTGGACCTGGCAGGGCTCGGTCTACCGGACCTGGATCGCCGACATGATCGTGCGCTCTCCCACCGGCGCCGCCGACCCGGGCGGGACCCCGATCGTCCGCAAGGACAACGTCGGCGACGGCTGGATCCACGGGGTCGAGCTCGACCTCCGGAGGTCCTGGACCGACCGCTGGTCGAGCGGCGTCCTGGTCTCCTGGATGGACGGCGAGGTCGACCAGCTCAAGGAGCCGGCAGCGGTGGTGGTCCGGCGGCCGGTCGATCGCCTGATGCCCTTCCAGGCGGTGGTCGACAGCCGGTACCAGCCCGCGCCGGCGGGGTGGTGGGTCGAGGGCTGGGCCTGGTTGGTCGACGACCAGGACTCCCTGGCGCTTCGGGACGAGGCCGACACCAGCCGGATCCCTCCCGGAGGCACGCCAGGCTTCGCGGTCTTCGGCCTCAGCGCAGGAGTTCCGCTGGACCGGAACCTCGACCTCGGCCTGACCCTGGAGAACCTGGGCGACAAGGACTACCGGGTCCACGGCTCGGGGCTCAACGGCCCTGGCCGCAGCCTGATCGTTACCCTCGAGCTACGATTCTGAGTTCGAGGCGCCCGGTCGCGCCCGGCACGGAGCTTGCAGCCCCCCTCCGTCCCTTCCTCGATGAGCATGCCTCCGCCCACCCACGAGCCCTTTCGGCCGGTCACCCGGCCGTTGCGCGGCATGGGTCCGGGCCAGGTGTTCTCGGCGCCGGTGCTGGGGAAGGCGCTCGCGGCCTCGATCGGCCTCCACGGGGCCTTGGTCCTCGGCGGTCTGGCTTGGCTGGGGATGGCCCTGCTCGGTGGCCCGGACCTCAGGGTCCCTCCCGAGATCTCGGTGGAGAGCCGGATCGCCGTCGTGCCGGTCGCCGAGCCGCGCCCACCGCTCGAGTTCGAGGTGGCCGAGATCCCCGAGCCGGAGCTGAGGCCGGTCTTCGAGGAGGACGAGGAGGTCTTCCCGGTCGACTGGATGCTCCGTCCTCCTGCCCACCCGCGGCGGGCTGACCTCTACGCCGTGCTGCGGCCCGTCGAGCCCGACGCAGATCCGCCCGAGGTGGTCGAACCCGTCCCGCCGCCTGAGGAGCCGGCGGCCGCCGAACCGGAGTCGGCGACGGTGACCGCCAGCACGGCGTCCCAGGTGGAGGCCAGCTACGACCCCGATCCGGCGCTGAGTCCGCCGCCGCGCTACCCCGGCATCGCCATCAGCCGGGGCTGGGAAGGCACAGTGGTGCTCACCGCCACCGTGAGCGCCGACGGACGGCTGCTCGATCTGGTCGTCACCCGGTCCTCCGGGCGCGGGATCCTCGATGGCGCCGCCCTGGAGGCGGTGCGGAATTGGGCCCCCGGCGCCTTCCGGCCGGCGATGCGCGACGGCCTGCCGGTCGATGGCCAGGTGCCGATCCAGTTCCGTTTCCAGATCGAGGGCGGGCGCGGCGGGCGTTGAGGGCGTCGGACGGCGTTCCCTCGCCGTAACGAAATCGACACCGATTCGGCATTAACTGGTGGAGGCACGGCAGTTGCCTGCTCCGGCCCATCATGCCCTCCCTGTTGCTGCCCCTGTTGCTCCTTCCTTCCCTCCAGGCCCCGGCCCCTGCTCCTCAGGACCCGGACCTGGCCCCCGCCAGGACAGTCTCCGAGATCCTGGTCACTGCGAGCCGGCACGAGGAGACGCCGCTCGAAGTGCCCCGCGGCGTGAACGTCGTCAGCGAGCAGGAGCTGCGGCGCCGGCACCAGGCGGTGGCGGTGGACGCCCTGCGGCTGGAGCCCGGGATCTGGGTCGAGCACCGCAGCGGCACCTCCGGCGACCTGGTGATCCGCGGGCTCTCGGGCGGCAACCTCCTGGCCCTGGTGGACGGCAACACCCTGTCGACCTTCTGGGGCGAGGGCGGCTTCGCCGGCGACGACATGTACGGCAAGGTCGATCCCTGGTCGCTCGAGCGCATCGAGGTGGTGCGCGGACCGGCCTCGGTGCTCTACGGCTCCAACGCCCTCGGCGGCGTGGTCAACTTCATCACCCGCAAGCCGCCGCTCGACTACACCGAGGGCGGCAGCGTCTGGGGCGGCGAGCTGCGCCTCAGCTACGGCTTCAACAACAACGCCCGCCGGGAGCGGGTGGACCTGTGGGGCGCCAACCCGTTCATGCGCTGGCGGGTCGGAGGCAGCCTCGGCGCCTACGACGATTATCAGGACGGGTCCGGCCGCACTCTGAGCCACACCGGCGGCCGCGAGGGCAACCTGGACTGGAACTCGGAGTTCCGCCTCAGCGACGAGGAGTGGCTGGTGCTGGATGTCCAGAAGGTCCACCGGGATCCGGTCTACCGCCACTACCGCACCACCCAGTGGAACTCCAACGACCGCCAGGGCGTGAACCTCGAGCTGCACTCCAGCCGCGAGACCGCGCTGTGGGAGAGCGCCTTCGTGCGCCTCTATCACCAGGACAAGGAGGACTGGCGCTACTGGACCAACGGCGACGAGGGCGTGGCCCGCTGGCGGACCTGGACCGCGGACGCCCAGGCCGAGGCCGAGTTCGGCGACCACGAGCTGACCTACGGCCTGGCCTTCCACCTCGACCGCGGCGAGAGCCCCGACGACGAGCAGTTCACCATGTACCCCGGCGGCGGCGGGCCGGCGGTCAAGGCCGCCCCGGATTCGGACTGGTGGAACCTGGGCGCCTTCGTCCAGGACGAGTGGGACTTCGCCGAGGACTGGAGCCTGCTCGCCGCCGCTCGTTACGACCACTTCCTGTTCCGCTCGACGCCGGACAAGTGGTACACGCCGCCGGCCGGCTCGCCCAAGCGGCTGGACGACATCCGCTCGACCGAGGGGGCCCTGACCGGCGGCCTGGCGCTGACCCGGTGGTTCGGCGAGAGCTTCCACCTCTACACCTCGTGGTACCGGGGCTTCCGCCAGTTCGCGCCCAACTTCGGCATCCGCCAGCACGGATGGGGAGTGCTGGTGCCCAACGGCCTGCTCGAGCCCGTCAGCTCGGACACCTACGAGCTCGGCGCAAAATTCGAGGAGGAGACCCTCACGGCGGAGGCCATCCTCTACCGCACCGACTTCTCGAATTTCCAGAACATCGTCGCCGGCAGCTACCAGGGTTCGAAGTTCTACGACTTCAACAACAACGGCACCTTCGAGGCCGACGAGCGCGTCTACCGCACCACCGCCAACGGCGACGCCTTCGTCCACGGCGTCGAATTGGCCGGTCAGGCCCGGCTCGACCGCTTCTTCGACTCGGCCGCGGCCTGCGACTGGTGGCTCGGTGGCAGCTTCATGTGGAACATCGGCCAGGACGAGACCAACGAAGTGCCGCTGCGCCACACGGTGCCGGTGCGCGGCGTGGTGTCAGTGCTGTGGGAGCCGCGTGACAGCCGCAACGGCCTCTACTGCGGGCTCGACGTCGAGATGGTCAACGCCTTCACCCGCATCGACCCGGCCCGGCTCGGCAGCGACGTCGGCTACCTGAGCGATCCGCAGGATCCGACCTCCGGCCAGATCCGGCCGTGGGGCCTGCCGGGCTACACCCTGGTGCACCTGCGCGGCGGCTACACGCTCGACAACGGCGTCGAACTCTTCGCCGTCATCGACAACGCGGGCGGGGTCGATTACCGCGCCGCGCACAGCCGCGCCGACGGCATCGGGATGAACTTGACGGTCGGGGCGGCGGTGCCGTTCTAGGTTCGTGGGGTTTCCCACGGGGTGCCGGCCGCCTCGATGAGCCGCAGGGGGTGGCTCTCGGAGCGGTCGGCGCCTTCTTCTGCGGGACGCCGGTGTCTCCCGTGTGGTGGGCCGGGAAGGGGGAGAAGCAGGTTGAGCCACCTGTTATGGTCGAGGGATGGCAGGGGTCTCGACCGTGCTCGTCGCCGAGCTGGCGGAGGCCAGGACCAGGCCCCGCCGCGACCGGCTGGCCAGCCAGGTCGAGGAGGCGCTGGTCCAGGTCCACGAGCGCTGGCCTGAGGAGTGGATCGCCCGGCCCGTGACCAGGCCTGGGCCGGGCGGGGTCTGCGGAGTCCTGCGCCGGCCGCTCCATGCCTTCGACGTCTGCGTCGCCTTGAACGAGGCGGTTTGGCCGCGGCGCTTCCAGGCGGCCGTGGTCACCGGGTCGCTCAGCCGGGCCGTCGGCACTCTAGCGCGGGGCCGGCGCGACGGCCTGCCCTGCGCCTTCGACTTGGCGCACCTCGACCGTCGCGGGCAGGACCTGCTGGAGGCCATGGCGCGGCTGCACGGGGCGGTCCTTCGGAGCTGGAAGCCGTCCCGATTCCGCGCCGTGACCGCCATGCGCCGGGCCGCGACCCAGCGAGAAGCGGCGGCCGCTCTGGGCGTGACCCAGCAGTCCATCTCCGAGGCCCTGCGCGCGGCCCAGTTCGCGGAGATGGCGTCGGCCGAAGCCGCCCTGCGAGGATTCCTGGCGTCGCCTTCTCCGGTCCACTTAGGCTCCGGATCATGACCACGAGCCCCTTCCCCCTGGTGGAGCCCCTGTGGCTGAAGGCAGCGGTCATCGCCGCCGGGTACGCCCTGACCCTGGCCTTGAGCGGCCGGCTCGTGCGCTGGTTCGTCCTGCCGAGGCAGGTCCCGCTACGCCCGGAGAAGACGCCCGACCAGCCGCGCTTCGAGGCATCCACCGTCATCGGCAAGTGCGAGAACCTGCTGGTCCTGAGCTTCCTGCTCGCCGGCGAGGTGACCGGGATCGCCCTGATCTTCGCGGCCAAGTCCCTGGTCCGGTCGGAGGACATCCGCAAGAAGCCCGGCTACTACCTGGGAGGCACGCTGGTCAACCTGGTATGGGCGGTGTTGGTGGGGATCCTGCTGAGGCTCGCGGTGGTCGGACCCTGGTGAGCCGGCCCAGTTCGACCACACCCAGGTCCACGAAAGGGGGCCGGATTCCTCTCAATCGCCCTTGGCCGCGCCCTCCTTCCGATCCGTCAGGACCAGGAAGAACAGCGCCACCGGGCCGAGCAGCAGCGCGCCGATCCACCAACCGAAACCGCTACGCCCCTTCCCCTGGGCGATGCCGGCCACGAGCAGGCTCAGGGTGCCCCAGCCGATGAAATAGCCCGGATCGATGGACTGGAGGGTTGCGACGTCGAGGGCGGTGAAATCCATAGGCGGTTGTTGGGAAGGAGTTCGCAGCCATTTCTGAATAAAATTGATGTGAGATGAATAATATTGATCCTGGCGCCCGCCGCCCTCGCCCATGGCTCCCCCCGATTCCCGACCCGAACGCCTCTTCCGGCAGCTCGAGGAGACCGACCAGGAGCTCGTCCTGCGCCTGGTCCTGGCCTCGGGCTCGCTCAAGGAGCTGGCAGGCCTCTACGGAGTCAGCTACCCGACCATCCGCGGTCGCCTCGACCGCCTGATCGATCGCCTGGCCCGGCTTCGGGACGGCGAGCCGACCGATGCCATGAGCGAGCTGCTGGCCCGCTTCGTCGAGAACGGCGAGATCACCCTTCCCGCCGCCCAACGGATCCGCTGCCTCAACCGGCGGCTGCTGGACGGACAACCGCAGGAGTCAACTTGATGTTCGGACTGCTCAGTTCCCTCTCGGACCCCTGGTTCAGCAGCCAGACCGGGACCCTGGTCGGCGCCTTCGGCGGCGCCGCCGTCGGCGTCCTGGGCGCCTTCATCGGCGTCGCGGGCGGCCTGCTCGCCCCCCGCGGCAAGGGCAGACGGCTGGTCCTCGGCCTGCTCCTGGTCCAGGGTGTGCTCGGCGCCGGGTTGGCCCTCTTCGGGATCGCCGGCCTCCTCCTCGAGCAGGCCTACGCCGTCTGGTATCCCTTGACCATGATCGGCGGCTTGTGCCTCGGCCTCGGCTTCGGCCTCTACCCGGTGATGCGGAGACGCTACCGCGAGGCCGAGAGCCGGAAGATCGACGCCGAAGGTCTGCGCCAGAGCTGATCCTCGATCCCGGCGCGGTCCTAGAATCTGCCTCGATGGGCGTCCCGTTCTTCGACATCCGCTACAACCTCGGGCCTGGGGAGCGCGAGGCCTTGCTCCGGCGCTGGGCTGCCATCCTCGATCATGGCCGCTTCATCAACGGCCCCGAGGTCGCCGAGCTCGAGGACCACCTGTGCCGCTTCCTGGGGGTCGAGCACGCGCTGGCCTGCTCCAACGGCTCGGACGCCCTGGTCCTGGCCCTGAAGGCGGTGGGCGTGGAGGCCGGGGACGAGGTCATCGTTCCTTCCTTCACCTTCTTCGCCACCGCGGGTGCGGTCGCGCGGCTGGGGGCGGTCCCGGTCTTCGCCGACATCGACCCGGTCAGCTACTGCCTGGATCCCGAGTCCGCCGCGGCCAAGGCCGGACGGCGGACCAAGGCGGTGATCCCGGTCCACCTCTATGGCCAGCCGGCCGAGGTCGGGGCCATCCGCCGCGCCGTCGAGCAGGCCGCCGGCCACGAGGTGGTGATCGTGGAGGACGCCGCCCAGGCGGTCGGGGCGGTGAGCCCGGAAGGCCCGTGCGGCGGCCTCGGGGCGGTGGCCGGCTTCTCCTGCTTCCCGACCAAGAACCTCGGGGCGTGCGGGGACGCCGGCTTCGTCACCACCCGCGACCCGGCGCTGGCGGAGCGGATGCGGCGGCTGCGCGAGCACGGCGGAGGCACGCAGTACCACCATGACGAGGTGGGCTTCAATTTCCGCCAGGACAGCCTCCAGGCCGCCGCACTGCTCGAGAGGCTCGACCACCTGCTGGAGTACAACGCCGCCAGGCGGGAGGCCGCCGAGCACTACGGCCGGCTGCTCTCCGATCACGGCCTGGACGACCGGGTCACGGCTCCGACCGTCACCCCCGGGCACGTCTTCCACCAGTACGTGCTGCGGGTCCCGCGCCGCGAGGAGCTCCGCGCCGCCTTGCAAGAGGCCGGGATCGGCAGCGCGATCTACTACCCGGTGCCGCTGCACCGGCAGCCGTGCTTCGCCGCGCTCGGCTACGCCGAGGGCGACCTGGCGGAGAGCGAGCGGGCCGCGCGCGAGGTGCTGGCCCTGCCGATCCACCCCGGCGTCGACGCCGAGATGCGGGTCGCGGTGGTGGGCGCGATGGCGTCCTTCTACTCGCCGAGCAGGCCTTCCTGCTTGAGGTAGCTGCGGAGCCGGTCCAGCTCGGTCTGGAGCAGCACCATCAGGTCCTCCAGGTGGTCGACCTCGCCCATGCGGGCCTTCTCCTCCAGCGATTTGGCGGCGCGGTGGACGCACATCGCGCCCAGGCTGCCGCTGCTGCCGGAGATGGCGTGGGCGGTGCGTTCGATGCCTTCGGGCATGCCGTTCCGCAGGGAGGTGGTGAGGAAGCTCATTCGGTCGGGGAGTTCGACGAAGAATTCCTGGTAGAGCGAGGCGATCTCGGCGTCGTCACCGAAGAGGTCTCGAAGCTCGTGGAGGCGGCTGGCGTCGACCGGCGTGGACTGGATGGGAGAGCTCATTTCTTGAGGGGGAGTGTCGATCCCAATCAGGATCTGTGGTCCTTATCGGCCACAACGGCGTCCGCCTTTACGCCGCCCCCCTTTGTATAAGCGATTGACCAGCAAGCCTTTGCGGTCCTCAGGACGGATTTCGGTGCTTCAGCAGCTTGCGCAGGCACCAGAAATTGAGCCCGACCAGCACGGCCCAGGTCACGGCCACGAAGGCAGCCCCGAAGGGGTTCATGGCGACGACCGAGCCGGCGTCGGCCGCCGCCGCTCCGTCGGCGCCGCCGGCCAGGCGGAGACCGACGAGCGCGAGGCCGATGAAGTGGGGGAGGGCGGCCGACGCGAGCACGCCGTTACTTGTAAACGGTGAACTCCCCGTTTTTCAACTTAGACAGGTAAACATTCAGGTCGCGCTTCACTCCGCCGCTCAGGAACAGCACGCCGAGCACGTTCGGGAAGGCCATGGTGAGGATCATCAGGTCGCCGAAGTCGAGGACGTTCTTCGAGGTGATGATCGAGCCGAGGAACACGAACACCAGGAACAGGACCCGGTAAATCATCGAGCTGCGGTCGCCGAACAGCCAGGCCCAGCAGCGCTCCCCGTAGTAGCTCCACGAGATCATGGTCGAGAAGGCGAACAGGGCGACCGCCACGGACAGGACGTAGGGGAACCAGCTCAGCGTCTGGCCGAAGGCCTGCGAGGTGAGCCCGGCGCCGTCGTTGTCGGTGACGTAGTGGAGCAATTCCGGGTGGGCGGCCGTGTCGTAGACCCCGGTGATCACGATCACCAGGCCGGTCATGGTGCAGACGACGATGGTGTCGATGAAGGGCTCGAGCAGGGCCACGATCCCTTCGCGGACCGGGAACTCGGTGCGCGCCGCGGAGTGGGCGATGGCGGCCGAGCCGACCCCGGCCTCGTTGGAGAAGGCGGCGCGCTTGAAGCCCTGGACCAGGACCCCGATGAACCCGCCGTAGGCGGCGGACGGATTGAATGCGCCATCGATGATCGAGCCGAAGGCGGCCGGGATCTGGGCGGAGAACTTGAAGAGCACGTAGAGGCAGGCGGCGACGTAGATCAGGCACATCGCCGGCACGATCTTCTCCGCGGTCTGGGCGATGCGCTTAATCCCGCCGATGATCACGACCCCGGTGAGGCCGGCCATGATCAAGCCGTAGACCCAGCGGTTCTCGGCCAGGAAGGGCACCGTCTCCTTGACCGCGTTGAGCGACTGGTTGACCTGGAAGGTGTTGCCGCCGCCGAAGGAGGCGCCGATGCAGATGACCGCGAACATCACCGCCAGGACCTTGCCGAGCGGCGCCAGGCCGAGCTCCGCCAGGCCCTTGGACAGGTAGAACATCGCCCCGCCCATGACCCGGCCGTCGGGCCGGACCTCGCGGTACTTCTGGCCGAGCGTGCACTCGACGAACTTGGAGGACATGCCGAGGAAGCCGGCGATGATCATCCACAGGATGGCGCCAGGGCCGCCCAGGCTCACCGCGATCGCCACCCCGGCGATGTTGCCGAGCCCGACGGTGGCGGAGAGCGCCGAGGCCAGGGCCTGGAAGTGGCTGACCTCCCCCTCGTCGTTGGGGTTGTCGTAGCGGCCCCGGGTGACGTCGATGGCGTGCTTGAAGCCCTTGAGGTTGATGAAGCCCATCCTCAGGGTGAAGTAGATCGCTCCGAGGACCAGCCAGGCCACCACCAGCGGCACGCTGCCCTCTCCCGGCCAGATGTCGACGAAGAACACGGCGGTCAGCTGGGCGACCACCCAGCCGGCGGCCTGGTCGATGGTCGTGCTGAAGCCGCCGGAGGCGTCCACCGCGGCGGGAACGGCGGATTCAGCGGTGTCCTGGGCCAGCAGCGGGGCGCTGATGAGGAGCAGGAGCAAGGGGAGCAGGCGGAGCGGGAGCTTCATCGCGGCGGTCCACGGGTCGAGCGACCCGCATGGCGGCCCGGCGATTGTGGCGGCAGCGGGGCGAATCGGCAAACCGGCCTCTGCCGATGGAATTCCGGTGTATCCCCAGGTGGCCGGAGCCGTCTGCCTTGGGGAACGGAGGAACGGGAATGCAAGTGGACTTCAGTGGAGTGGACAACATCGAGGACCTGCGGTCGGTGCCGGCGGGCGAATACCTGTGCCGCGTCGCCGAGGTGCGCGAGAGCGACAGCCCGGCGGGGCATCGGCGCTGGGGCATGCGCTGGGAGGTGGTCCGGGGCGATTTCGTCGGCCGGACCGCCTGCTGGGACTCCCTGCACTGGTCCGAGCGCGGCCTGCCGCGGGCCAAGTACGTGCTCCAGGTGCTCGGTCTGGAGGCCACCGGCGAGGTCGAGGTCGACCCGCGGGACCTGGAGGACCGCCTGGCGCTGGTCACCTGTGCCGGAGAGGAGCGGGAGGACCCGGTCACCGGGATCCGGCGGCTGATGAACCGCGTGCCCTTCGCCGGCTACAAGCCCGCGCCGGACCGCAACGGCGACGCTTGAAGCCGACGGCGGAGGAGAAAACCGGGGCCGCAGGCATTAGAATCGGTCGCCATGAGCGAGGAGTGCGCCGACGAATTGCCGCTGTTCCGCGAGCAGCGTGACCCCTCGCGGCGTCTGCAGCAGTTCGTCTGGGGCCTGGCGGTGCTGATCCTGGGCGCCGCCGTCTTGCTCGAGCCGGTGTCCTTCGCCACCGGGGTCTGGCTGGCTACGGGGCTGGCCTTGATGGCCCTGTGGTTCCGGCTCAGCCGACTGACCACCGAGGTCCGCAAGGACGGCCTGCAGGTCCGGCTGTCCCCCTTCAAGCCCCGGCTCTACCCGCGCGCCGAACTCCAGGACTGGCACGTCCACATGGCCTATCCGTGGGGACGGACCGGTTGGGGCCTCCGGAGGGCGCCCGGCGTCACCGTCTGGCAGGGAGGCGAAGGTCCCGGCCTGACCGTCAACCTGTACGACGGCGAGACGGTCTGGATCGGCACCGACCGCCCCATCGAGCTCGAGGACGCGCTGCGCGCCATGCGCAAGCCGCCGCGGCGCGGGGCACGCCGACGCCGGCGCTCGGCATGAGGCCCGGCGTCCGGAGGGAGGTTATCCTTCGGGCCTCATGGACGACCGCAACCTCGTCGCCGTGGCCGAGCAGGCGGCCGCCACCTCGCGCGTGATCCGGGGCCCGATCGCCGGCTGCACCGTCAAGGCCGACGACGGCCGGGTCTTCCTCGGCTGCCGGCTGGAGTACGGCGACCCCGCCCTCGACCAGGACCCGATCGACAACGGGCTCGCCAACGGCCGGGTGAACGGCATGCGGCGCGCGGCCCGGATCGGCTACTACAGCCCGACCGGCGGCCGGCTCCCGGTCTTGCCGGCCGCCACCCTGCGCCGCCTGGCCGAGCTCGCAGCCCCCGGCCTGGTGGTGATCTTCTCGCCGGGTTCGGGGGACCAGGTCGAGAAGGAGCTCGGTGAGCTGATGGCCGAAGCCGGGATCGGGTGAGCGCCGAGCGCCAGCGCCACGAGCAGCTGATCCGCGAGCTCGCGGAGCACGACCACGCCTACTACGTGCTGGCCCGGCCGACCGTCTCGGACGCCCAGTACGACCGCCTGCTCCAGGAGCTCCTGGCGCTGGAGGCGGCCCACCCCGGGTGGGTCCGGCCGGACTCCCCGAGCCAGCGGGTCGGCGCGCCGCTGCCCGAGGGCAGCAAGTTCGATCGCGTCGGCCACGCCGTGCCGATGGTCTCGATCGAGAGCCTGTTCGGCGAGGCCGAGGTGGCCGACTTCCACGACCGGGTGCGCCGCGGGCTGGCCGGCGAGCCGCCCGGCTGGCGCTACGTCTGCGAGCCCAAGTGGGACGGAGTGTCGGCCTCGCTCCTCTATGAGCGCGGCGGCTTCGTCCGCGGCCTCTCCCGCGGCGACGGCGCCACTGGCGAGGACATCAGCTCGAACCTGCGCGCGGTCGGCGGCGTGCCCCTGCGCCTGCGCGGCCAGGCGCCGGAGCTGCTCGAGGTCCGCGGCGAGGTCCTGCAGCCGCTGCCGGCGTTCGAGCGGGTCAACCAGGCCCTGCTGGAGGCGGGCGAGCCCCCCCTCCCCAAACCGCGCAACGCCCCCCCCCGCACCCTGAAGCGCCTCGACCCGGCGGGGTGCCCCCCGGCCGCCCTCCGCCCGGCCTCCCGGGGGCCCGTGCGCCGCGGGGGCGGGCCGGGGGCTGCGACCCCCACCCCGGACCCGGCC
>JACNJP010000211.1 GCA_014382465.1 Planctomycetota bacterium | reverse complement strand
GCGGCGGTCGCGTGGGCGTCGGCGAAGCGGCGGGCGAAGCGGCCGCGGTGCACCTCGAGCAAGGCCTGGTCGCGGATCGCCGCGCGCGGCACCTCGAGGTCGCCGGCGTAACCGACCACGACCTTGGAGAAGGGCTTGGGGATGATCATGCGGTCCCAGGAGCCGGCGCGCCAGGCGCGTGAGGCGGCGAAGCCGGTCGCCACCAGGGGGCGGCCGGTGGCTGCGGCGACGAACAGCACGCCGGAGGCGATGGAGTGGGCCGGTCCTCGCGGACCGTCCGGGGTGACGACCAGGCCCTCGGCGTCCTTGGCCGCCTTCAGCATCTGCCGCAGCGCCCGGCTGCCGCCGCGGGTGCTCGAGCCGCGCACGGTCCGGAAGCCGAGGCTCTCGACGATCCGCGTGATGAGCTCGCCGTCGTGGTGGCTGCTGATCATCACCGTGAGGTCGCGGCGGCGGTGCAGCGCCGCGCCGGCCGGGATGCTCTCGTGCCACAGGCCGTAGGTCAGGGGGCGCCGCGAGTCGACCGTGTCCGCGGCGCCGATCCGCCGGACCCTCCAGGTCCGGGCGAGGACGCGCAGCAGCCACGGACCCACCGTGCTGGCGAAGACCATGCCGGACCGGCGCAGGATGCGCTTTCGGAGCGGGCGGGGCTTGGCCTTCAAAACTCTTCGTCGTCCCAGTCTTCCCAGGGCTCGGCTTCGTCAGCCGAAGCGCCCTGCCGTATTTCTACCCGCTGCCACTGGCCGGTTGCCAGCACCGGGTCGAGATCCTCGACGCGGTCCTGGCGCTCCCAGCGCTCCTCGAGCTCCTCGCGGCGGCGGCGGCGGGCGGCGCGGACGAGGGGCAGCATCAGGACCATGAACAGCGCCAGGCCGAGGAAGATCTGCGGGTAGATGTCGCCGAGCAGGCCGGAGGCGTTGACCAGCTCCTTGCGCATCCGCTCCTCGTGCTCCACCAGGCCCATCCCGGTGACCTCGATCAGGGCGCGGTCGAAGCTCTCGCCCGACCGCACCTGGGCGAGCACGTCCTTGAGGTCCAGCAGGTTGTGGTGGCGGAGGAAGGTCGAGACGAAGCGCTCGCCGAGGGCGTAGCCGACCGCGGCGCCGGCCGAGCTCTCGGGGAAGCCGTCGCGGTACTCCATCAGCAGGTCGAGGTCGCCGAGCACCGCTCGCCAGGACAGGGAGACCCCCAGCTCGCCGAGGTAGACCTCGCCGGCGAAGACCTGGGCGCAGCCCTCGTGGAACCACGCCGGCAGGCGGGCCCAACCAGCCGGCCCGATATCGGCCATCGCCAGGTGCATGACCTCGTGGCGCAGCGTGGAGATCAGCCGCGCCTCGGAGCCGGCGATCTCGGTGGCGATGATCAGCCGCCGCTCGCTCGGCACGGCGACCGCCGCGTACCAGCCGGGCACCTCGGGCATCCGCAGGGCGCGGGCGAGGTCCTTCCGATCCCCGACCCACTCGACCCGGAACGGCCGCGGGTCGGCGGGCAGTCCGGTCCACAAACGGGCCTCGCCGAGGATCCCGGCGATCTGCTCCTGGTAGCGCACCGCCAGGTCGGCCAGGCCGTCCGGCGCAGTCCATTCGAAGCCCTGTCCCTGGCCGGACCGCTGGCCGTCCTGGAGGACGGCGGCGGCGGGCGGACGGGCATGAAGCAGCGGCGCCCCCGGCAGAGCCAGGAGCGCCGCGCTCAACACGAGGCCCAGGACGGGCCTATTCAATCGTGATGTCGTCGCCGGCACCGCCTTCATCGGCGCCGTTCGGACCGCAGGAATAGAGCTTGTAGCTCTCGCCGGCGGGCTTGTAGACGAAGGCCTTGCCCCAGCCGTCCGGCACGATCCCGAGATCCTTGTCGGAGAGGAAGCCGTCCTCCCAGTCTTCCTGCGGCGACAGCAGCTGCTTGAGCGTGGCCGGGTAGGCCGAGTTGACGGCGTGATAGAGCATCAGCCCGGTGTCGAGGCGCATCAGCTCGCTGGCGGTGGCCCCGACGGGCTCGTCGGCCTCGACCTCCTCGATGAGCTCGAACTCCTCCATCTGCGGCTGCTGCATGGCGGGGCTCGCGGTCTGGAAGCCGACCATGGCGGCGGCGCCCATGCCGACGAAGACCATGGCGTCGCCGGCGTTGAAGCTGCCGATGCTGGTCATGCGGACCTGCTTGCCGTCGAACCAGCTCACGGCTTCGGAGGTGCGCATGTGCTTGGTGACGTCGTCCGGCCCCGGCAAGGCGTCGAGGTCGAGCGGCATCTGGTCGCCCATCTGGGAGGCGATCATCGGCAGCAGGCCCTTGATGGTGGTGACGGCGCCGGCGATCACCGGGCGCGGGTCGCTCCAGGCCAGGCTGGCGGCGTTGCCCTGGGCGCGGGCGAGGAAGTCGGCGGCCTCGGCGTTGGCGAGGATGCTCGACTCCGGCTTGCTGACGCCGCTCTTCATGGCCTTGCGGATGCCGGAGGAGCCGCTCATCGAGAACACCAGCCAGCCGTCGTCGGTGACGCCGAAGGCGGGCTGCGGGATGGCGCTGGCCATCATCGACATCTGCATCTGCATCTCGTCGGGGATCGGCAGCGCGCTCATGTTGAGGCGGACCTGGTAGTACTCGCCGAGCTTGACGGTGGTCCAGTTCCCTTCGGCGTCCTTCTGGCGGTCGGTGGCGGCCTTGACCAGGAGGTCGACGGCGTCCACCTCGCCCAGCAGGGCTTGGACCTGCGGCATGACGCGTGAGAACATGGCGCGCACGGCGTCGACGTCCTTGATGCGGACGAAGCTGCCGCCGGGGCCGCCGCCGCCGGTCATGCTGAACTCGGCA
>JACNJP010000033.1 GCA_014382465.1 Planctomycetota bacterium | reverse complement strand
CCCCGGCGCGGCGGCAGGGCGCTGAAGAGGGCCGGCGGCTGGGGCCCCAACCGAACGGGGGTCGGGGGAGGACGGGAGCGGGGGGGGCGGGCCCCGCCCCAACCGCCGCGGCAGGGCGAGGGGGGGCCGGCGGGCGGCGGCCAGCCTGCGGCGGCGGGAGAGGGGGTCGGGGACCTGCCGGTAGCCGAGCGCCATCGAGGCGGCGCGGCCGAAGCCGCCCCGCCCGAGGATCGCCCGCACCTCGTCCACCAGCCCGTCGGCCAGCATGCGGTCGAAGCGGGCCTCGATGCGCGCGTGGGCCACCGCCCGCGGCCACACCAGGGCCGCCGCGGGCTCCCCGATGCTCTTGTCGCCGGCCGGCCACTGCCGCTGCCAGTCGGACAGGGCCCGGCCGGTGGCGCGCAGGGTCTCGACTCCGCGCACCAGCCGCTTGTCGTCGTGGGCGTGGATGCGGGCGTGGAGCTCGGGGTCGCCGGCCGAGAGCTCGGCCCGCAGGGCCGGGCGGCCGCCGTCGGCCAATTCCGCCTCAACCGCCGCCCGCAGCGCCGGCGGCACGCTCGGGCCCTCGAACAGCCCGGCGGTGATGGCCTTGAAGTACAGGCCGGTGCCGCCGACGTAGAGCGGCAGGCGGCCGCGGGCCCGCACCTCCCGCTCGGCCGCCGCGGCGGCCTCGACCCAGCGCGAGACCGAGTATTCCTGGTGCGGCTCGACCAGGTCCATCAGGTGGTGCGGGACGCCGCCGCGCTCCTCGAGGCTCGGCTTGGCGGTGCCGAGGTCCATGCCGCGGTAGACCAGCATCGAGTCCATCGACAGGATCTCGGCGCCGCAGCGCTGCGCCCAGGCCACCGCGGCCTCGGTCTTGCCTGAAGCCGTCGGACCGAGCAGGAAGACGCGCATCAGCCGGCGGACGGCCGCAGCAGCGCCACCGCCGACATCCGCGGGTCGAGCAGCTCGGCCGCCCGCCGCCGCAGCCGCTCGACGTCGACCTGGGCCAGGACCTCCAGCACGCCGAAGGGCTCCTGGTCCAGCAGCAGCGACTGCAAGACCGAGCCGGCGACCGCCCCGGGCGCCTGCAGGCCGGTCACCAGCCCGCCCCAGGCGGAGCGCCGCACCCGCTCGAGGTCGGCCTCGGCCGGCCCCTCGTCGACGAAGCGGGCCACCGCGCGGCGCACCTCCTCCACCAGCCGCTCGGGCTGCTCGGTCTGGGCGCTGACGACGGCGTAGCCGTAGTCGAAGTCGCAGCTGAAGCCGGCGGAGAAGGTGTCGTCGACCACGCCGCGCTGGTAGAGGTCCTGGTGCAGCTCGCTGGAGTCGCCGAGCGCCAGGTCGAGCACCAGCGAGGAGAGGACGCGGCGCTCGACCAGCGGCTGGCCGGTGCCGGCGCCGGCGGCGTCGCGCCAGCCCAGCCACAGGTGCGGCCGGCTGACGGCGAACTCCTCCTCGAGCTCGGCCGCGGCCGGGGCGCCGCCTTCCTGCGGGTAGATCCGCTCGACCCGCTCCGCGGCGCGGTCCTCGACCCGCTCTTCGACCAGCCGAAAGACCCGCTCGGGGTCCAGGTCCCCCGCCAGGCTCAGCACCAGGTTCTGCGGCCGGTAGAAGGCGTCGAAGCAGGCCTGAAGGTGTTCGGCGGTGGTCGAGCGCACCGCCTCGACGGTGCCGCCGGGCGGGATCCGGATGGCGTGCGCCTGGTAGAGCGCCCGGTGCAGCAGGAACACGCCGCGGAACTGCGGGTGGTCCTCGTACATGCGCACCTCCTGCTCAATGATGCCCTTCTCCTTCTCGACCCGCTCGGCGGTGATCAGCGGCCGCTGGACGAAGTCGAGCAGCACGTCGAGCGACTCCTCGAAGCGGCCGGCGCTGACGAAGTAGTAGCTGGTGGAGCGGAAGCCGGTGCCGCCGTTGAAGTCGGCGCCGAGCTTGCCGAAGCGGTCGAAGACCTTCTCCTCGCGCCCCTCGAACAGCTTGTGCTCGAGGAAGTGGGCGCTGCCGTCCGGCACCTCGACCAGGCTGCCGTCGGCGCGGCGGAAGCGCGTGTCAGTGCTGCCGAAGCGCAGGCCGAAGTAGCCGGCGGCGGTCGAGAAGCCCGGCTTCGGCACCACCGCGACCCGCACGCCGCCGTCGACGGTCGCGAGGTGGACGGTCTCGTCCAGCTGCTCGGAGCGGAGGACGCGGACGGCGCTCACGAGGCCACCTCGGCCGGGGCGGCGGCCCCGGCCAGCAGGTAGACCAGGTCGGGCTGCCAGCCGGCGGCGGCGGCGGCGATCTGCTCCCGGGTCACGGCGGACAGGTCCTGGGCCCGCCGGGCCGGGCTGCGCCGGAAGCCCAGCAGCCGCTCCCGCTCGATGAATTGGGCCACCGCGCCCGGGGAGTCCCCCAGCGAGTCCAGGCGGTTGAGGACGCTGGCGCGGGCGGCGTGCTCCTCCTCCTCGCGCCAGCCGCCGGCGGCCACCACCGCGACCTGCTTCAGCACCTCGTCGCGCACCTCCTCGTAGGAGCCGGCGTCGATGCCGGCGCCGACCGCCAGGATGCCCTTGCGGGTCCTCACCGTGGAGTAGATGCCGTAGCACAGGGACCGCTCCTCGCGCACGATGCGGAACAGGCGCCCGTGCGAGCCGCCGCCGAGGATCGAGCTCGCCAGGCTCAGGGCCTCGAAGGCGGCGGCGTCCTCGGGCGGCTGGAAGCGGAAGCCGAACTGAAACCGCGCCTGGTCGACGGCCAGCTCCTCGCGCACCTCCCGCAGCTCCCGCGGCCGCTTCAACAGCGGCGCGGGCGGCAGCGGACGCGGGCCGCCGCCGCGGACGCCGCCGGCGCCGAACCACTCC
>JACNJP010000068.1 GCA_014382465.1 Planctomycetota bacterium | reverse complement strand
CCCCACCCCCCCAGCCGCTCTTCCGTTTTTGTGGGCGGCCCGCGCCCAGGCACCCGGGGGCGGCCGCCCCCCCGCCGGGCGAGGCCGCGCCGCAGGACTGGCGGGTGCTCGACCCCGCCGACGCCCGCGCCCGCCGGCCCTCCCGGCCCGCCGCGGTGTCCCGGCGCCACCTGCTCGATCCGTCCTCGCCACCGCCGGTGGCTGGGGCGGAGGTGAGCGGTTCGACCGGATCGGCGAGCTGGCGCACGGCGGCGCCGGCCGAGAGCGGTTTCCTGAGCGGAATCGGCTGGGGCTACACCGCGGTCGAGTCGGCCGCCGCGCGCGTGATGATGGCCGAGCTGACCGGGGCCACCACCCTGTTCGTCAACGGCGCCGGCTTCGTCGGCGATCACTACCGTTTTGGACACCGCGGCGTGCCGGTGGCGCTGCGGGTCGGGGTCAACCACCTCTACGTCACCGGCGTGCGCGGCGGCTTCCGCTTGCGGCTGTGGCAACCGGAACACAAGCTGCAGTACGCCGGCTGGACCACGCGCCAGCCCGACCTGGTGGCGGGCGAGCCGGTCGGCGGCGAGGCCTCGATCGCGCTGATGAACGCCAGCACCGAGCGCGTGCCGCTGCTCTACGTCGTCGCCGGCGGCGTCGGGCCCTTCGCCCGCAAGCGCTCGCTGGTGACCTACGGCCTGGAGCCGCTGCACCTCGCGCGGGTGCCGGTGGCGCTGGCGCCGCGCGCGGGCCACGAGCTTCCTGCCGAGCCGGCGACGCAGAAGCTCTACCTGTCGGTCGGCGGGAGCCTCGAGGAGGATCCTCACGTCCACTGGCTCGACCTCGAGATGCGCCGGCCGCAGGAGGCGCGGCGGCGCACCTACCGCTCGCGGGTCGACGGCGCGGTCGCCGAGTTCAGCGTGCTGGCGCCGGCCGACGGCGTGGCGGGCGCCGGGTCGGCCGGCAGCGGCGGCGGGGCGGCCGACGGCCTGGTGCTGAGCCTGCACGGCGCCGGCGTGGGCTCCCGCGGCCAGGCGGCCAGCTACGCGCCGAAGCCGGGCTTCTGGCTGGTGGCGCCGAGCAACCGCGCGCCCTTCGGCTTCGACTGGCAGGACTGGGGCCGGATCGACGCCCAGCAGGTCCTGGCGCTGATGATGGCCGAGCAGCGGCTCGACCCGCGGCGGGTGATGGTGACCGGCCACTCGATGGGCGGCCACGGCGCCTGGTCGCTGGCGGTGAACGACCCCGACGCCTTCGCCGCGGTCGCCCCGAGCGCCGGCTGGTGCAGCTTCGACAGCTACGTGCCCCGGCCGGCTGGGGCGCTGCGCGAGCTGTGGCACGCCGCCGACGGCACTTCGGACACGCTCGACCTGCTCTCCAACCTGAAGGGCAAGCCGGTCTACGTGCTGCACGGCGACGCCGATGACAACGTGCCGCCGAGCGAGGCCGCGATCATGGTGAAGGCGATGGACGAGCGCGGCATCGACTACACCCTGCACCTCGAGCCGGGCGCCGGCCACTGGTGGACGGACGACCGCTACCCGGGCGCCGAGTGCATGGACTGGCCGCCGATCTTCGCCATGTTCGCGGAGGCGCGGCTGCCGGAGCGGCCGCTGGAGCTGGATTTCGTCTCGGTCGACCCGATCGTCGACGCCGAGCACTTCTGGCTGCGGGTCGACCAGGTGACCGAGTACGGCCGCAAGCTGGGGGTGAGGGCGCGTTACGAACCCGACCCTGGCCTGGTGGTGGTGGAGACGAGCAACGTCCGCCGCCTGTGGGTGGGGGTGGAGCACGCGCTGATCCGGCTCGACCGCCAGGACATCGCGGTCGACCCCGCCGCGCCGGGGCACGCCTACCTGCGCGAGGACGGCCATTGGCGCGCGGTCGGCGGCGGCATCCAGGCCGACGAGAAGGGCCCGCACCGCAGCGGCCCCTTCCGCCGCGCCTTCGACAACGACTTCGTGCTCGTCTACGGCACCGCCGGCACGCCCGCGGAGAACCGCGAGTCGCTCGAGCGCGCCCGCTTCGACGCCCAGCGCTGGTTCTACCGCGCCTTCGGCAACGCCCGCTTGGCGGCGGACGCCGAGCTGCTCGATCCGGAGCATCCCGAGGATTTCAGCGGCCGCAACCTGATCCTCTACGGCAACGCCGACACCAACCGGGCGTGGCCTCAGGTGCTGCCGGAGGACTGTCCGCTGCAGGTCGGCCGCGGTGAGATCCGCCTCGGCGACCAGCGCTGGACCGGCGACGACAAGGCGGCCCTGTTCTGCTTCCCGCGCCGCGACGACCCCTACACCCTGGTCGGCGCCTTCGCCGACACCGGCGTGCCCGGCGCCCGCCTCGGCTACACCCTGTCGCCCTTCCTGGCGGGGGTTGGGGTGCCCGACTACGCGATTTACGGCGTGGAGGTGCTGGCGAGCGGCGACGACGGCGTGCTGGCGGCGGGGTGGTGGGACCGGCGGTGGGGGCGGGGGGAAGCGTCCGAAGACTGAGCGGAACCGGCGTCAGCGCACCACCCGAGCGATCGGATTCGTCGCCACCGCCCCGGACGGCCGATCGTCGAGGGACTGGAGCCAGAAGGTCCGGCCGTGCATCGATGGGGTGAGGCGGCCGTGGAGCAGGGCGGTGCCGCGGGAGTCTGGCACGACCGTCCCGAGCAGGTGGAACGGCCGGGAGAGCGCGAGCTCCAGCCCGAGGGAGGGCACCCAGGTCGGGCCGGGGAACCAGATTGACGACCTTGAAATCGAGATAGACGATTCAAATAAGAAATTGGCGAAGTTCAATAAGATTAATATTGAGATTGCAGTGATAAAGAAACAACTCAGGGATCTAAATCAGAAG
>JACNJP010000514.1 GCA_014382465.1 Planctomycetota bacterium | reverse complement strand
CGGCGGGCCCGGCCGCGGCGGGGTGGCCGGCCGGCCGCCGCCCCCAGCGCCAGCAGGAGCAGCCCGGGGGCGTGGGTGGGCCCGGCGGGCGGCGCCGGGGGCGGCGACTTCGGCCGGGGGCGCGGGCGGAGGGGGTCGAGGCCGAGCCGCTGCAGCAGGCCGTAGCCGGCGGCCAGGAAGACGCCGGCGATCATCCACGGCAGGGCCCGCTCGAGGGCGGCGGGGCGGGCGGCGGCCGCCGCCGCCAAGGCCAGGGCGGCGAGCAGGGGAGCGCGGTCGGCGAGGCCGCCCCAGAACGGCGGATCGGGAGCCAGCAGCAGCGGCGCCAGGCCCAGGGCGAGGGCCGCCAGCCACCAGCCGCTGCCCCTCAGCAGCCGGGCGGGGCGAATGGCCAGCACCGCCGCCAGCGCCGCCAGCGACAGCAGGGCGCCGTCGAGGCGCGGGTCGTCGAGGACCAAGGGGGACCAGGCCCAGGCCGGGAGCAGGACGGCGAGGGCCAGGAGCGCCGCGCTCATTCCACCTTCGGGTCGAGCAGGGCCTGGACGAACGCCGCCGGGTCGAAGACCTCGAGGTCGTCGACCTGCTCGCCGAGGCCGACGAACTTCACCGGCGTGCCGAGCTCGTTGCCGATGGCGAGCACCGCGCCGCCCTTGGCCGTGCCGTCGAGCTTGGCCAGGATGACGCCGGTGATCGCCACGCTCTCGCCGAACAGGCGCGCCTGCTGGACCGCGTTCTGGCCGGTGGTGCCGTCGAGCACCAGCAGGGTCTCGTGCGGCGCGCCCTCGATGCGGCGGCCGGCCACCCGGGCGACCTTGTCGAGCTCGCTCATGAGGTTCTTCTGCGTGTGCAGCCGGCCGGCGGTGTCGATCACCAGCACGTCGGCGCCGCGGGCGCGGGCGGCGTCGCAGGCGTCGTGGACCACCGCCGCCGGGTCGGCGCCGGTGGCGCCCTTGACCAGCTCGACGCCGAGGCGATCGCACCAGATCGTCAGCTGCTCGACGGCGGCCGCGCGGAAGGTGTCGGCGGCGGCCACCAGCGGCCTGCGGCCCTGCCCCTGCAGCCAACGCACCAGCTTGGCGACGCTGGTGGTCTTGCCCGAGCCGTTGACGCCGACCACCAGGATCACGGTCGGCGCGCCGGCGTCCAGGGCCAGCGGCGCGGCGCGGTCCGCCGGCCCCCGGACCATGCTCTCGAGCTTGTCCCCGAGCCAGGCGCGGAGCTCTCCGGGGTGGGCCAGGTGGCCGCTCTTGAGCTGCTGCTCGGCCTCCTCTAGGAGGGTCGCCGACAGCGGGCCGACGTCGGCGGTGTAGAGGATCTCCTCGAGGGCTTGGAGGGTCTCCGCGGCGCTGGTGTCGCCGCCCAGCCGCCGCAGGGCCTGGGAGATCTTGTTGCGGGTCCGCGCGAGCCCCTGCTTGAAGCGGGAGAAGACCATGGTTCGGCGCTCAGTACTGGTCGGGGAGCGGGAAGTCCTCGCCAGCGCTAGGGGCATCGGAGTCGCCGAGCGCCCCGGGGTCCGGGAGCGGCGAGGCGGCCCGGGCGGGGGCGGCGTCGGGCCGGGCCCGCCTGGCGCGCGGCCGGGGAGTCGGCGCCGGCGGCTGGCGCAACAGGTCGACGCTGGAGGAGGCGGCGCTGCCGGCGGGGCCGGCCGAGGGGTCGGGCGGCACCGGGTGCTCGGCGCCGTCGGCGCGCTGGCTCTCGATCAGGACCCGGGCGCGGTCGAGGATGCCGTTGACGAAGGAGCCCGACTGCGAGGTCGAGAAGCGCTTGGCGATGTCGATGGCCTCGTTGATCACCACCTTGAACGGCACCTCGGGCACGTAGAGCAGCTCGTAGACCGCCAGGCGCAGCACGTTGCGGTCGATGTGGGCCATGCGCTCCAGGCGCCAGTTGGCGGCGATGCGCTCGATCCAGGTGTTCAACTCGTCGCGGCGCTCCTCCACTCCATGGACCAGGCGGATCGCGTACTCGCGGACCTCCGGCTTCCCCTTGGAATCGGGGCTGCGCTTGGTGTGGTGGTCGACGAACTCCCCGACCTCGCCGAGGGCTTCCAGGCCGCGCAGCTCGAGGGTGTAGAGGAATTGCAGCGCCAGCTCGCGGGCGCGGGTGCGGCGGCGGACCGGGGCGGCCATCAGATCTGCTCCAGCAGGGATGCCATGCGCAGGGCGACTTCGGCCGCCTCGGCGCCCTTGTTGGAGACCGGCGCGGCCTTCTCGGACCGACGCTCCCCCCCCTGGTCGCTGCCGGCCAGGACGCCGCGGTCGGCCCGGCGCCGGGCCTGGTCGAGGTTGTCGGTCGTGAGCACGCCGAAGACCACCGGCAGCTTGCGGTCGAGCATCACCCGCATGACCCCGCGAGCGCACTCGCCGGCCACGTAATCGAAGTGGGGCGTCTCGCCGCGGATCACCGCCCCGAGGGCGATGACCGCCGAGTACCGGCCGCTGGCCGCGAGCGCGTCGCAGACCAGCGGCAGCTCGAAGGCGCCGGGGGCCCGCGCGACCGTCACGGCGTCGCCCGTCAGCCCGTGCTCGGCCAAGGCCTGGAGGCAGCCGTCAAGCAGCGCGGAGGTGATATCGGCGTTGAACTCGGCGACCGCAACCGCGATGTTGCGGCCGGCGCCGGAGATCTGGCCTTCAAGGAGCGTGGTCATGCCTGGGAGGAATCGCGGGGCAGGGGGGCCCGGGTCGAGCCGGGGATTGTCGTTGAAATGGGGGGCCGAGGCAAGAGAAGCGGAATCCGGCCCCTTTCGCTGGCCCTAATCCACCAGCCGCCAGCGCAGCAATTCGGTCCTCGTGCGCTTGCGGTCGTCGACCCCGACCGCCATCGCCGGAG
>JACNJP010000034.1 GCA_014382465.1 Planctomycetota bacterium | reverse complement strand
GGCGGCTCCACTGCGCAGGGGCTCCACGGCCGCCACCCACCCGCGCCCGTCGCCAGACGCCCCAGCGGACAGCAGCACCGCTGGAAGCGCCACCCCCACAACCAATGGGGGGCGGCGCGGGACGGGTGACTGTCGACCGCCACGCCGCCGATGAGGAAGGCCAGGGCGAACAGGAAGCCCATGAGGTCCAGCACCAGGTAGACCAGGAACAGGGTCATCATGCGGAACCGGAACACCCCGAAGAAGCTCAGCACCCGGCCTGGATAGACTGCGGCGTTGATCGCGATGACGGCGCTGACGAAGCCGGAGCCGCCGATCACCGGGATCGAGAACGGGCCTCCCACCACCAGGTGGAGCAGCAGGTGGACCCCGGCGCCGGCGGCGACGGCGGCCAGGAACAGCTTCCAGAACCGCCGTCCGCGGTAGAGCGCCTCGACCTCCGGGCCGAAGATCCAAAGCAGCAGGCCGTTGAAGAAGATATGCCCCAGCGCGGGGAAGGCCTCGTGGCCGAAGGCGTGGCCGACGAGCCCGGGCAGGTACTCCAGGCGCCCGGCGAACAGGGCGCGGTAATCCATCAGCAACAGCGGCTCCAGGCCGCCGCCGCTCCCCACCAGGCCGGAGAGGGAATAGACCAGCCAGGCGGCGACCCAGAGGATCAGCAGGCGGCGGACTTCGGGAGCGGCACTAGGCATGAGGAATGGGCGACGGCATTCAAGACGGCTCGGCCCCCCGGCAGGCACGCAGGAGCTGGCGGCACACACCCACGCCGGCCGGGCGCTGGGGGCGCGGAACCGCCCCGGGATCGCGGCGGGGGTCCCGGCGGGGCCCGCCCAGGGTCCCCCGCCGCCCGGGCTGGCGCCGGTGCTGGTCGGGGACGACCCCGCGAGCCACATCTACGTCCGCAACAAGCGCCGCGCCTGCGACGAGGTCGGCTTCGCCAACTTCCACATCGAGCTGCCGGCCGAGACCTCGCAGGAGCTGCTGCTGGCCCGGCTCGCGGAGCTCAACGCCGACCCGGCGGTCCACGGCATCCTGGTGCAGCTCCCGCTGCCGCGGCACATCGACGAGCAGGCGGTGCTGATGGCGGTCTCCCCCGCCAAGGACGCCGACGGCTTCCACCCGCTCAACCAGGGGGCCCTGCTGCAAGGCGCGGCCAGCCTGCGGCCGTGCACTCCGCGCGGCGTGATGGCCTTGATCGACGAGAGCGGCTGCCCGCTCAAGGGCAGGCGCGCGGTGGTCGTCGGCCGCTCCAACATCGTCGGCAAGCCGGTGGCGCTGATGCTGCTCGAGCGCCACGCCACGGTCACGGTCTGCCACTCGCGCACCGCCGACCTAGCGGCCGAGGTGGCCGGCGCCGACGTCGTGGTGGCGGCGGTCGGGGTCGCCAAGCTGGTCCAGGGCGGCTGGATCAAGCCCGGCGCGGTGGTCATCGACGTCGGCATGAACCGCGACGAGAACGGCAGGCTGTGCGGCGACGTCGACTTCGCGGCGGCCGTCGAGCGCGCCGCCTGGATCACCCCGGTGCCCGGCGGCGTCGGGCCGATGACCATCGCCATGCTGCTCCAGAACACCCTGGACGCGGCCTGGAGGCGCTGAGCTACCAGCCGTAGTTGCCGCGCCAGGGCGGCGGCGGCGGCGGCTTCGACCGCGCCACGTGGCGCCGCACCAGCACCCAGCCGGAGGCCTGGGCCAGCTCCAGGTGACGCTGTTGGCCGATCTGCATCAGCCGGAGGCGCTCGGCCCCGGGGCAGAGCATCGGGCTGAAGAAGCGCAGCTGCGAGACCGCCGGCTCCTCGACCGCCGCCAGGCACTCGCCCCAGTCGGCACCCTCGAGCCGCAGCGGTCCTGGGCCGGCGTTGCCCGGGCGGATCAGCCAGAACTCGGCCAGCTCCTCGCGCTCCGGTCCCAGCGCCAGCCGGAGCAGCGCGCCGAAGCGCCGGAACGGGATCCGCTCGCCGGCGCGCGCCCGGACCTGGGCCCGCACCAGCCCGTCCTTCTCCGGCACCACCTCGACCACGAGCTGGTGCTCCTTGAGCTGGACCAGCCGCCTGCGCCAGGCCCGCTCGACCACCACCGGGTCGCGGTTGCGGTAGGCGGCGCCGAGGCGGAGGGACATGATCCCAGCATACGATCGCAGCCGCGGACGCCGCGTAGACTTCGGCCATGCGCCCGCTCCTCGCCGCCCTGCTGCTGGCCGCGCTCTGCCCGTCGTGCGCCAACGCCTACCGCTCGACGGTCCACGAGCACAGCGCCGTCGGCCTGCGCTGGCTGGCCGCCGAGGGCCTTCAGAGCGACCGCCAGGACCCCCGCCGCGCCGACCAGCGCCTCCAGGGCCTCGACGCCAGCGGCTACGCCGTCACCTTCGAGGAGTGGATCGACGCCGGCTCCTCGGTCCTGTTCGAGCTCGGCCGCCGCAGCTATCCCACCGCCGCGGTCGACGCCCGCGCCCTCGAACTGCGCACGGTCGGCCGCGAGTACTTCCTCGAGGACTCCCGGACCCAGCCCTTCCTCGAGGGCGCCCTGGTCCTCTCGGCGATCGACGTCGACACCGTCGACGGCCTCGTCCTCGGCGTCGGGGCGGCCGGCGGCGGCGGCCTGCGCCACTTCTTCAGCAACGCCTTCTCGCTCGACCTGTCCGCCACCTACACCGCCATGGTGGTCGACCCGCGCACCGTCACCACCGCCAAGGGCGACCGCTTCCGCACCGAGGAGGAGCTCTACGGCTGGGAATTCGCCGTCCAGCTCGCCTTCTTGTTCTGACGGCCCCAGGCTCGGGACCTCGTTTCCCTGCCTGCTCCTGGATCCCTCGACATTTGGTCCACTTTGTGCTCCA
>JACNJP010000522.1 GCA_014382465.1 Planctomycetota bacterium | reverse complement strand
CACCAGGACCAGAGTGATGAAGGTGGCGAAGACCACGCCGAAGCCGAGGCTGATGGCCATCGGGAGCAGGAAGCGGGCCTGCATGCTCCGCTCGAGGAGCAGCGGGGTCAGGCCGAGGAAGGTCGTCAGGGTGGTGAGGAGGATGGCGCGGAAGCGTCGTTCTCCCGCCTCCTGGACCGCTTGCACGACCGGAGTGCCCTGCAGCCGCCGCCGGTTCACGAAGTCCATCAACACCAGGGAGTCGTTCACCACCACCCCGGAGAGCGCCGTCAGGCCGATCACCGAGAAGATCGCCAGGTTCATCCCCATGAGCAGGTGGCCCCAGACGGCCCCGACGAAGCCGAAGGGGATGGCCGCCATGATCACCACGGGTTGGATGTAGGACTTCAGCGGGATGGCGAGCAGGGCGTAGATGGCGAACAGGGCGAAGCCGAACAGCCGCACCAGGGTGCTCATGAATTCGCTCTGCTCCCGCTGCTGGCCCTCGAAACCCCACGAGAGGCCGGGGGATTCCCGCGCCAGCCGGGGGAGGAGGACCTCCTCCAGCCTTTCGACCACCTGGTCGGGGGTGACCTCCCGGCTGTCCAGGTCCACCAGCACCCCGACGCTGCGGCGACGATTGCGCCGCTCGACGGTGGAGTAGCCGCGGCCGTCGGTCACCTCAGCGACCCGGCCGAAGGGCAGCTCGGCTCCGGCGGGAGTGCGCACCCGCATGTCCTCCAGGCTGGCGAGGCTGCGCCGGTCGTCCAGCGGGTAGCGCACCATGACCTTGACCTCGTCCCGGCCCCGCTGGATCGACTGGGCCTCCTCGCCGTAGAAGGCCTGGCGCACCTGGCGGGCGAGATCGGAGCGGCGCAGACCGAGGGCCCTCCCTTCGTCCGTGAGGCGGAGCTCCCACTCCCGCTTGCCCTCGCGGAAGTCGTCGCGCACCTCGAGCACGCCGGCCCAGCCGGCGACCTCCGCCTTGACCTTCTCGGCGGTCTCCACCAGCAGCTCCAGGTCCGGACCGGAGAGCTCGAGGTCGACGTCGGCGTTGCTCGCCACCAGGTCGGCGGTGAAGGTGAGCTCCTCGGCGCCGGTGACGGGGCCAGCCCGGTCCTGCCAAAGCCGGGCGATCTCCTTGCTCGAGGTGCTCCGGTCCTCGGCCGAGAGGAGCTCCAGGTTCACCTCCGCGAGGTGGGCGCCCGAGTACGACTGCCCGCCGCTGGCCGAGCCCATGTTCGACTGCTTCTCCCGGTAGGGCTGGCCGCCGATGCTGGTGGTGATGCTCTGGATCTCCTGGGAGCCGTCGGCGGCGATCAGCTCCGCCTGCAGTTCGCGGGCGGTGGCCTCGAAGCGGGCGATGGCGGCCTCGGTGGCCTCGAGCGGGGTGCCGAGGGGCATGGTCAGCTCGACCGCCACGTTGTCGGCCTCGATCTCCGGGAAGAAGATGAACTTGACCCGCCCGCTCCCGACCAGGCCGAAGGAGACCAGCAGGGTGGCCAGGCCGACCGCGACGGTCAGGTATCGCCAGGACAGCGCCCAGCTCAACGAGGGGCCGTAGACCTTGTCGCGGACGAATTCGAGGCCGGCGTTGATCCGGTCCTGGACCCGTCCCAAGGGGCCGCGCCGGGCGTCCTGGTCCTCCGCAGGCAGGTGGCGCAGGTGGGTGGGGAGCACGAACAAGGACTCCACCAGGGAGAAGATCAGCACCGCGATCACGATCAGCGGGATATTGCGCGAGTACTGCCCCATGCTGCCAGGCATGAGCAGCAGCGGCGAGAACGAGGCGATGGTCGTCAGCACCGCGAAGACCACCGGGATCGACACCTCCTGGGTCCCGCGGATCGCCGCGTCCATCGCCTTGGCGCCCCGCAGCCGGTGGTCGTGGACGTTCTCGGCCACGACGATTGCGTCGTCGACGACGATGCCGAGCACGATGATGAAGGCGAACAAGGAGATCAGGTTAACCGAGACGTCGAAGCCGGGCATCAGGGCGATCGCGCCGAGGAAGCTGATCGGGATACCGAGGGTTACCCAGAGGGCCAGGCGCAGCCGGAGGAACAGCGCCAGCGAGACCAGGACCAGCAGCAGGCCGGCCCTGCCGTTGCGCATCATCAGGTCGAGCCGGTCGCGCAGGATCAGGGTCTCGTCGCCGGTGATGTCGAGGTGGATCTCGGCCGGCAGCCGCTCCGCCTTCGCCTCGAGGTACGACCTGGCCGCCCGGGCGATGGCCAGGGCGTCCTGGCTGCCGACCCGGAAGACGTCCAGGACCACCGCCGGCTCGCCGTTGAAGCGCGTGCTCTGGTCGGTGTCCTGGAAGCCGTCGACGACGGTCGCGACCTCGCCGAGCAGCAGCACCGCGCCGTCGCCGGAGCTCCGCAGCGGCAGCTGTTCGAAGTCCTGTCGCCGGTAGGCCTGGCCCTTGGTCCGCAGCAGGACCTCGCCGCCGCTGGTCTTGATCGAGCCTCCGGGCAGGTCGAGGGAGGAGCTGCGGATGGCCGCCACGACCTCGTCGAAGCTGAGGCCGTAGCGCCGGAGCTGCTCCTCCGCCACCTCGACCGAGACCTCGTAGGGCCGGGCGTTGGCCTGCCGGACCAGGGAGAGCTCCGGGAGCGCCCCGAGCTCCGCGCGGACCTCGTCGGCCACGCGGCGCAGGTTGGCTTGGTCGGCCCGGCCCCAGATCACGACGCTGAGGACCTTCAGGTTGACGTCGACCAGCGAGACGACCGGCTCCTCGGCGTCGACCGGGAAGGTGTCGATGCGGTCGATCTCCGACTTGACGTCGTCGAGCAGCTTGTTGCGGTCCTGGCCTTCGAGAAAGTCGATGGTGACCGTGCCGACGCCTTCGCTG
>JACNJP010000035.1 GCA_014382465.1 Planctomycetota bacterium | reverse complement strand
CGCGCAGCGCCCCGGCGCTCGCGCGGGGCGGGGCGGGCCGCCCGGGGCGCCTCGCCCCCCCCCCCGGACCCCCCCCCCCACCCCCCGGCGGGGCGGCCCCGGGGGGCCCGGCCCGAGAGCCCCCCCGCCGCGGTCCGGCTCGGCCCCGGGCCTGCCGGCGGGCGGCGCGGCGTCCCGCCGGTACTTGCCGGTCAGCATGCCTTGCGCCAGCGGCGACCAGAACAGCAGGCCGATGCCCAGCTCGCGGCAGGCGGGCACCACCTCGGCCTCGATCTCGCGGCAGAGCATGCTGTAACGCGGCTGTTCGCTGATCGGCCGCGGCACGCCGAGCTCGTCCGCCAGGCGGCAGGCTTCGCGGAGCTGCGCAGCGCTCCACATGCTCGTGCCCCAATAAAGGACCTTGCCCTGCCGGATCAGGTCGCCGATGGCCCGGACGGTCTCGTCGAGCGGGGTCTCCGTGTCGAAGCGGTGGAATTGGTACAGGTCGACGTAGTCGGTGCCCAGTCGCCGAAGGCTGGCGTGGATCGACTCGAAAAGGTGCTTGCGAGACAAGCCGCAGTCATTGATGTCGTCGCTCATGGCGTGGAAGGCCTTGGTCGCCACGACCAGGTGCTCTCGCCGGTGGCCCGCGAGCAGGCCTCCCAGGACCTCTTCGGCGCCGCCGCGGTCGTAGACGTCGGCGGTGTCGAAGAAATTGACCCCGGCGTCGAGGCTCGCCGAGACCAGGTCGGCCGCCCGCGAACGGTCGATCCGCGCCAGGGTCAGCCAGGTGCCCAGGGCCAGCCTGGGGACCCGCAATCCGCTCCTCCCGAGTCGGTGGTACAGCATGGAGGCAGACTAGCAGCGCCGAAGTATCATGGCCGCTGCCCGCTTCGGCGGGCATTCCAATGCGCATCGTCCTCCCCCTGATCTTCCTATGGGCCGCCGCGGCCGCGGCGCCCGGACAGCAGACGCCGTCGTCGAGCCCCGACCTGAGCTGGCTTGCCCGCCACGAAGCTCAGGCCGGCCCGCTTGGGGACTCGCGGGGCACTCCGTCCTTCGAGTGGGGCGCCCTGGTGGACCTGATCGCCGAATTCTCCGAGGTCGACTCGCTGGAGCGGGTGAACGAGCTGCGGGCCCGCAGCATCGCCCTGCACGGCGCGGCCCGGCTCGACGAATTCGGCCGCGCCTACGCCGTGGTCGACTTGAGCGGCGGCGGCGACGGCAGCGACCTCATCCTGCGCGAGGCGGCCGGCTGGCTCGATCTGCTGCCCTTCAACGCCAACCTCCGCTTCGGCAAGTACTTCGCCGACGTCGGCAGCTGGAACCGGGTCCACCTGAGCGAGTTCTCGGCGCCCAACATGGACGGCCTGCGGCGCGACTTTTTCGGCGGCAACATGGCGGTCACCGGCATCGAGATCCACCAGGGCTTCGACTTCGGCGGCGACGGCCTGCGGTGGTCGGCGGGCATCGCCAGCGACCGCGAGGGCCAGGATCCGGACCTCTCCGGCAACGGCGTCTCGGAGGACCCCGACGGCCGCACCCGCTTCGGCCAGGACGGCCTCGACACCTGGATGGGGACCGCCCGCCTCGAGTACGGCTGGAACAACAACGACAACGAGATGACGCTCGGCGCCAGCGCCGTCTACGCCCCCGACGAGATCTGGTGGACCTACGTCAACCCGGACCACATCCCCGGCAACGCCGACGACCGTTCGGTCCGCGACGAGCTGCGCGACGTCCTGCTCGGAGTGGACTTCCGCTACGCGAAGGAGCTGGCGCGCGACAAGTGGCACGCCGCCACCGCCGAGGTCTGGCTGCGCCGTAACCAGCTCCGCACCTCGGTCGGCCCGCTGGAGACGCGCTCGAGCGTGGGGGCCTGGGGCATGTACGAGATGGGCTTCAGCCGCGAGTGGTCCGGCGGGTACCTCGCCTCCTACTGGGAGACCTCGCGCTACGACGTAGAGGACGAGGCTCACCACCACGGCGTCTTCCTCAACTACAACCTCGGCGAGAGCCACCGTATCCGGACCTTCTTCAACCACACCAACCCGGGCGCCTTCCTGGAGAAGTACTACATGGGCGGGGTGCAGTACACCTTCGATTTCGGCGCCCCGCGTCGCAGCGCCCTCCTCTGGTAGGCGCGCGACCCTTGGCCGGCCGGCTGCTCCTGGTGTTCCCGGTCCTGGCCGGCCTCGGCGCCTGCGGCGGCGAAGCGGACCTCCGCCTCGCCGCCGCCTCCAGTTTGAGCCAGGTCTTGCCGCCGTTGCTGGCGGAGTTCGAGCGCGATCAGGGAGTTCAGGTGGAGGTCGTCTTCGGCGGGTCGGGCGAACTGGTCGCCCAACTCCGCCACGGCGCCCCCTTCGACGCCTTGTTCCTCGCCGGGCTGACACCAGCCGCCGAGGCCGAGGTCGAGGGCGGCCGCCTCGAGGTTGGCGACGCCGCTCTGCTCGGCAACTTCGTCGTCCTCGCGGCTGGCGCTGGAGTGCTCGCGCCAGGGGGGTCGCCAGCAAGGGAGATCCGCGAGTGGTGGGGCGATCTCGCCGGCTCCCGGGTGGCCATCGGGGGCGAGGGCGTGCCGGCGGGCGCCTACGCCCGCGATTGGATGGCGCGGGAGGGACTCGAAGCCGAAAGGGTGGGGCTGGTGCCGCTCGAGCACGTACGGGCGGTGCTGGCGGCGATCGAATCCGGCGCCTGCGCCGCCGGCTTCGTCTACTTCAGCGACGCCTTCGGCCGGCCGGGCCCGGCGCTACTCGGCGCCGCCCTGTAGCCGGGCGTGGCCTGCCGCCCCCGCGACCCCCCCCTGGGGCGCCCCGGCCTCCCAGCCGCGCGGCCGACCCGGGCGGCGGCCGTGCCGGGGCG
>JACNJP010000070.1 GCA_014382465.1 Planctomycetota bacterium | reverse complement strand
GCCAGCCCCGGCGCCGGGCCCGGGGGCCCCCCCCCCCCGCCCGCCCCGCCGCCCTCCCCCGCCCCCCCCGGCCCCGCGGCCGGGGGCGGCGCGGCGGGCCCCCCCGGCGGCGGCCTGAGCGGCCGCGGCGGTGCCTCTGGGACCGGCGCCGGCGGCGTCGGCTCGACCATGGCCATGGCCTCCGGCGGGGACGAGGTGACGGTCCGGCTCGACCGCCACTTCCCGCCCGCCGGCGCGGCCGTGAAAGGCTGCCGCAACCAAGGCGGCATCCACCAGCTCCAGGACCAGTTCGCCGGCCTGAACGACTCTGGCGGCATGCTGCGGGTCAACGTCCGCATGAACCACCTCGGGGAGCTGCCGTGGGCGGCCTGGCAGATGCAGTGGGCCCAGGAGAGCGGCATGGAGGTCCTGATGACGGTCTTCGGCGGCACCGGCGGCGCCTCCGCCCCGGGCGGCGGCGGATCCGGCAGCCCCGGCGGGCAGCTCGATCCCTCCAGCTCCGTTCCCGCCGACCTCGCCGGCTGGTCCATGTCGGTGGTGGCCATGCTCGGCGAGGTCCGGCGCATGACCGGATCCCTGCCGGACCACCTCGAGATCTGGAACGAGCCCGACCGGCCCGAGTTCTTCAGCGGCACCATCCAGAACTACCTGGCGATCTACTCCGCGCTGGCGCCGCGGGTGCGGGCCCAGTACCCGCAGATCGGCATCGGCGGCATGGGCCTGGCGGGATCGGAGTCCGACATGGGCACCGGCGACAGCGCCTTGTTCAGCCTGATCGACCACGCGGCGGAGCACGGCCTGCCGCTGGACTTCCTCTCCTGGCACAACTACGGCATCGGCGCCTCGATGCGCTACACGCGCATCCCCGAGCGCCTCGACGCGGCCCTGGCGGCCCACGGGATGGCCGCCGACCTGTTCGTCACCGAGTGGAACGTCCGGGCAACCACCGCCCGCAACAGCCACGAATTCGACACCAGCTCCTCGGCCGCCAACATGGTGACCTTCCTGAGCAGCGCGGTCGGCCAGGGCGTCGACGGCAACGCCTTCTTCATGCTCTGGGACACCGACGATCAGGAGGGGATCGCCGACCTGACCGGCAAGGCCCTGGGCGCCATGACCGCCCGGGCGCTGAAGAAGCCGGTCTGGCGGACCATGGAGCTGGTCTACCCGATGGCCGACGAGACCCGCTTCGGGGTCCAGGTCCCCGACAACGAGTACGCGCTCGGTTTGCTCGCGACCTGGGACGGCAACCGCGCCAGGGTGGCGCTGGCCAACGACGCCGTCGAGCCGGAGTGGGTCTGGACCCGGGGCTGCCGGGAGATCGGCATGGAGCCCGGCGAGACCGCGATCCTGGTCCGGGACGCCGGCGGGACCACCACCAGCCCTCCGGAGCGGGCGGCGCTGATCGCCGAGGGGCTGACCCCGGCGGAGGCCGACGCCGTGCTGGCGGTGATCGATCGCGTGGCGGAAGCCGCGGACCTGCGGGTGCGGAGCCGGACCGTCGTCCTGACCCTCTCCGGCAGCAGCCAGCCGTCGGTCCTCCGGGCCTGGCGCTTCGATTCCACCCACAACGCGCCGGCGGCGCACCTGGAGACCCTGTTCCCCCACCTGGAGCAGGTGGAACGCGACGCGCAGGCCGCCGCCGAGGCCGCGGCGGCCGCCAAGGTGGCGGAGTTCGGCGGCAGCGTGCCTCCGAACCTGAGCTGGACCGGGTCGATCGAGGCCCTGGCGGCCGCCCTCGGGATCACCGTGGAGGAGGTCAAGGTGGTGATCGCGGTCTACCGCACCACGCTCAAGATGGAGCGCGTCAGCCAAAGCGAGTTCCTCAACAGCCTGCCGGGAGCGGCGCTGGTCGAGGAGAGCGGCGCCGAGGCCGGGGTCCAGATCAACGGCAACCAGCTGACCGTCGAGCTCGAGCCCAACGGCGTCCTGATCCTGGACATCAATCCTTAAGGTAGCGGTAGTTGCCGCGCTGGCCGGAGGTCTCCTCGACGCCGACGAGGAGGCCCCGGGCGTCCACGTCGGGGAAGCGCTCGCGCAGGCGGCGGAGCAGCTCGCGGCCGAACCAGGCCGCCAGGTTCTCGGCGCTGGTGTTGTTGACGGGCAGGACGATGACGTCGGCGGCCGGCGCGGCGTAGTAGCGGTCGCGGTAGCGCACCTCGACGACGCCGTCCGGGCGGTGGTCGATGCTCAGCTCGGGGTGCTCGCCGGGCAGCAGCCAGCGCTCGTCGAGGGAGTCCACCAGCTCGCGGATGACGGGCTTGACCATCTTGAAGTCGAGCACCAGGCCGAAGGCGGAGAGGTCTGCCTCGAGCTTGACGAACACCCGGTAATTGTGGCCGTGGAGCCGCTCCGCCTCCCCGTTGGGGAAGATCAGGAAGTGGGCGGCGGAGAACTTGAGGTACTCCTTCTCGATCTGGATGGACCAGGACTCCATGGCGGTCAGAGGATACACTCGAGGGACCGAACCAGCCTTCGTGGCGCCCTGAGCCTCTATTCCAGCTCTTGAACCACCCCTTCCCTTCCGCCGACGAGAGTTCCCCGAGCCCGGACTCCGCGCCCGCGCCCTTCCTGAAGCAGATCTGCTGCCGGGTGGCGCCCTCCGACAGGCGGGCCTTCAGCCACGGCCAGCGGGCTTGGCGCGGCCTGGCCGGCTGCCCCGGCCTCCGCGGCCAGACCGGCGGCTGGGCCCTGGACGAGGCCGACTTCGCAGTGATCCTCCGGCTGTGGCAGGAGCAGCCGGCGAAGGACGGCTTCCAGGCCCAGCGCCCCGAACCCCTCTACGAGGGGAGCGGCCCAAGCGCCCTGATCCAGACCAACGGGGTCCGGGTGCGGCGGGCGGTG
>JACNJP010000162.1 GCA_014382465.1 Planctomycetota bacterium | reverse complement strand
GGGTCGGCGGCCTGGTCCCCCTCGCGCGGGGCCCCGCCGGGGGGGGGCGCTGGGGGGCGCCCGGCACCCCGCGGGGCCAAGAGAACGGGGGCCGGCTGGGCGCCGGGCTGGACCCCGGCGGGGGGGAATACCTGCTCTACTTCCCGCTTTACAACGGCGTCGGGGCGGTCGAGATCGGCGTGCCGGGGCCGGCCCGGCTGGAGCCCGGCCCGCCGCGCCCCGACCGCCGCGGGCGGCCGCTGGTCTTCTACGGCACCTCGATCACCCAGGGCGGCTGCGCCTCGCGCCCGGGCATGGGCCACCCGGCGATCCTCGGCCGCTGGCTCGACCGGCCGGTGGTGAACCTCGGCTTCAGCGGCCAGGGCAGGATGGACCTGGAGCTGGCCGGGCTGCTGGCCGAGATCGACGCCGCGGCCTACGTCATCGACTGCCTGCCGAACATGAACGGCGAGGTGGTCGCGGAGCGCGCCGCCCCCTTCGTGCGGGCGCTGCGGGCGAAGCGGCCGGACACGCCGATCCTGCTGGTCGAGGACCGCAGCTTCACCGACTCCTGGATCCGCGCCGACCGGCGCCGGCACCACGCCGCCAGCCGCGCCGCTCTGCGCGCCGCCTTCGCCGAGCTCCGGGCCGAGGGGGTGCAGGGCCTGCACTATCTAGAGGGGGCCGAGCTGCTCGGCGACGACGCCGAGGCCGCGGTCGACGGCTCCCACCCCACCGACCTCGGCTTCGTGCGCCAGGCGCGGGTGTTCGCGGCGGCGCTGCGGCCTATGCTGGACTGACCGGGGCGCCGTCCCTGGCCTTTTCATGCGCCGACCTTCTCTGCCGCTGCTCCTCGGCCTGGTCCTGCTGGCGGTGACTTTCTTGTTGTGGGAGCCGCGGCGGAATCCCGCGTCGAAATCCGCTGGCGATCCTGCCGAGGTGCGGAACGCCCAGGGCTTGGAGAGCCCGGACTCCCTCGCCGCCGCCGCAGCGCTGTCCCCGACGGAGTCGCGGGCGCCGGCTCTCCCGGACTCTGCCGCCCTGTCGAGCCGGGACTTCTTCGGCTGGACCGGCACGGTGCTCGAACCTGACGGCACTCCGGCAGTCGGCGCGCGCGTATTCCAGTTCCAGGATTGGGGAAGGGTCTTCGAGGCCCGCTGCGACGGCGAGGGCCGCTTCCGTCTGGCAGCCGTCCGCCATCCCATGCTGAGGAACTGGACGCCCTGGCGGATCTGGGTCCAGCACCAGGGCTTTTCGGCGCCGGAGACCAAGGGTGTCCCGCCGGCCTCTCCTCCTCCACCGCTCCAGATCCAGCTCGAGGGCGGCTTCGCGGTCGCCGTCGAGGTCGTTGAGGAGGACAGCGGACTGCCGATCCAGGGAGCGGTCGTGGAGCTGGACCAAGGTGGCCACGAAGCTCTCGGGACCACCAACTCGGCGGGCTGGGCCACCGTTTATGTGCCGAGTCCTGGCTTCGCCATCCTGCGACTGGAGGGCTCCGGCACCGCGGCGAGCGCCTCCTACGAGTGGGTCTTGATCGACGCCGATTCCGGTCCACACCGATTCCAGATCCGGGCGCGCCGGCACACCTCCCAGATCCGGATCCACGCGGTGGACGCGGAGACCAATGCGGCGCTCGCCGACGCTACTTTCGCGGTCACCTCGCCGATCGATTCGTCAGAAAACGCGGCGATCCCGGCCACCGCCCAGACCCTGGTCCACCTGCCCTCTCCCGGCGGAACACTCGACTACACGCCGCCCTCCCCCGCTGGGCCAGTGTGGGTGCTCGTTGAGGCGCCCGGTTACCTGCCGCTCATCGTCCGCCAGATCGAGTGGACGCGCGATTCCAATCCGGTGCAGCTGCTGCGTGACGTCGGCATCACCGCGGTGATCCGCATCCACGGCCGGCCCCCGCCCGGCCCCTGTCGCGTGCGCTGGACCCACCAGCCCTTTTCCATTGCTGTCCCGGACAAGCCTGGGTACCCGCCCTCTGCCGGCCGCTGCGCCGCGCCGGTGCTTCCGGTGCAGATCTGGAGCGACGCTCAGGGCCGCTTCACCTTCCCCTGGAGGCCCCGGGACTACAAGGTCCACGAGACGCGACTCGAGGTCGACGTCCCCGGCTGGGCGGAAGCCGCCGTGTTGAAGCTCTCCCTGAAGAAAGGAGATCTTCCCGCCCAGCTCACCCTGGAGCTGGGCGTGGACTTCCGCACCCTGCCTCTCCAGGTGGTCGACCATGAAGGACGAGCGGTGGCGGGCGCGACCGTCGACTTGATCGCCGCCGGGGAGCGACGAGCGGCCCGGCTGTTTCGCGGTCTGGACCGCGACGGCGGGGTGTTGCGCGACTGCGCCTTGTACCCGACCGAATTCTACGATCCGCCCCTCCCTGCCCAGGGAGAGACCGGTCACGACGGCCGGGCGGACCTGGTCTATCCCGCTGGGCAGGTGTGCCGCTGGCGGGTCTGGCACGACGGCTTCATGGTGCAGGGCATCCTCGACCCAGATCACAGCCCGGACCCCAGGGCGCCCTTCCTGATCCGCCTCCCCGCTCCGGCGACCCTCATCCGCGGGCGGCTGGTCGAGGCGGACGGCTCCCGCCCCTCGGTGCCAGGGATCACGATCTACGCCAGTTCGGCGAAGGGGCGCGACCTCCAGGCTGAGGTGCAAGGGGACGGCTCCTTCGTCATCACCGGTTGCGCGCCACGCCTCTACCACCTCAGCCTGGTGGTCGGCAGGGAGCTGATCTCCTCGGGCCTGGGCGCCGTGGAAGCCGGCGAGCCAGAACTCCTGATCACCCTGCCGCCATGGAACACCTGCCGCGTGAAGCCGGTGGACGCGACGAACGGCGCGCCCATCTCGGACTTCATGGCGGACTGGCGCACTGCCGAAGAGGAGGCCAAGGACTTCTCCTTCGGCCCCCACGCCAGGGATTACCACAGCCTGATCGAACCCATCGAGCTGTGGGTGACCGCCGAGGGCTACCTGGCGCGGACCGTGGATCTCCGGGCGATGAGGCCCGAGCAGCTCCAGGAGATCGTGCTGCCGATGGAGCCTGCCCGCACGATTCGCTTGACGCTGCGCGACGCCGCCGGCGAGGCGGCCGACTGGGACAGGGTGCTGTGGCTGACGGAGGAGGGATCCGAAGCAGAGGACCCCGGCGACCGGGATGAGGACGACACCGGCTGGATCTGGCGCTCGGCGCCGAAGGCCGCGCTGCGCTTCCAGTTCGTGGACGAGGATGGGAAGCCGCTTTCCGAGGTGATCGAGATCCCGACGGGCGAAGGGGGCGTGCGCAGCGAAGTCCTGACGAAAACCGCCGCAGACGGCCACCCCTGAGCGCGTAGCCACGCGATAATCCCCGCGCGGCGCAATGCGCCCGGGGCTGCCCCCACAAACCGGAAATCGTGAAAACGCTACGCACCCGTCTTTCTCACGGCCCCCGCACCGGCGGCGGGCTGCTCATCTTCGGCCTGATCGTGGTCGCGCTGATCGTGATCGCAGGCTTCGTCATCGTCGGCGCCAAGAACGGCGCGGTCGACAAGCAGGAGAAGGTCGGACAGGAGTGGTCCGACGTCGAGACCACGCTGCAGCGGCGCTTCGACCTGATCCCGAACCTGGTGGAGACCGTCAAGGGCGCCGCCGGCTTCGAGCAGGACACGCTGACCGCCGTCACCGAGGCCCGCGCCTCGGTCGGCCAGGCCAAGATCGAGCTCGGCGCCGACGCCCTCAACAACCCGGAGGCGCTGCAGAAGTACATGGCGGCGCAGCAGGGCCTCGGCGGCGCGCTGTCGCGGCTGATGGTCGTGGCCGAGCAGTACCCGTCGCTCAAGGCGACCCAGAACTTCGCCGACCTCCAGAGCCAGCTCGAGGGCACCGAGAACCGCATCGCCGTGGCGCGCCAGGACTACAACGCCGCGGTCAAGGACTTCAACGCCTTCGTCCGCAAGATCCCGGCCAAGTGGTTCATCGACGCCGCCGATTTCCCGGCCAAGCCGCTCTACGAGGCCGCGCCCGCCGCGCTCGGCGACGCGCCGAAGGTCGACTTCGGGGGCTAGTTCTTGAAACGCCTCCTCGCCCTGTTCGGCACCCTCCTGCTCGCGGCTCCCGCCGCGGCGCAGGACGTGCCGAAGCCGGACGGCTGGGTCACCGACCTGGCCGGCTACCTGAGCGGGGCCGAGGAGGCGCAGCTCGAAGAGACCCTCAACCGCTACCGGCTCGGCTCCTCGGGCAACGCCGTGGCGCTGCTGACGGTGCCGAGCCTCGGCGGCCGCGACATCGAGTCCTACGCGATCGCGGTCGCGCGGGAGTGGAAGCTCGGCGAGGCGGGCAAGGACAACGGCGTCCTGATCACGGTCGCCAAGGCCGACCGCAAGATGCGCATCGATGTCGGGCGCGGCCTGGAAGGCGAGCTCACCGACCTGGTCGCCGGCCGCATCGTCGACCTGGTCATGTTGCCGGAGTTCAAGGCCAACCGGCCGTCGATGGGCCTCCGCAAGGGCGTCGATGCGGTGATCGCGGCCGCTGGCGGCGACCTGTCGGCGATCCCGGAGCGCGGCGGTCGCGGCGGCGGCGGCGCGGGCTCGCTGCTGTCGATCCCCTTCCTCATCATCTTCATCCTGCTGATGGCCGGCGGACGGCGCGGCGGACGCGGCGGCAGCAGCCCGCTGCTGTGGTTCATGGTCGGCAGCGCCCTCGGCGGCGGACGGCCCGGCGGAGGAGGCTTCGGCGGCGGCGGATTCGGCGGAGGAGGCTTCGGTGGCTTCGGCGGCGGCGGCGGTTTCGGTGGCGGCGGCGCCTCGGGAGGCTGGTAGGCATGTTCGGATTCCTCGCCCTGATTCCCCTCCCCCTGCTGCAGGCCGCGGCCGACGCCCAGCAGACCGCCACCGAGTGGGTGGAGCAGGCCGACCCGGGCACCCCGCTGTGGGCCTGGCTGGTCGACCTCGGCCTGATCGGCCTGCTCGTCGTCCTGGTGCTCCAGGGCTTCGCCCGGCGCCGCGCCTACCGCGGCGGCCTGGTCCTGAGCCAGATCCAGCTCGACGCCATTCACGCGGCGATCGTCGCCGCCGAGAAGCGCACCGTCGGCGAGATCGTGCCGGTGATCCTCGACCGCAGCGACCGCTACCCGGCCGCCGACCTGTGGTGCGGCATCCTGTTCGCGCTCGCCGGCTACCTGTCGGCCTGGGCGCTACCCGTCGAGCCCGGCTCGCAGGGCCTGCTGGTGGTGGCGCTGGTCTGCGGCCTGGCCGGCTGGCTGCTGTCGCGCGCCCTGCCCGAGCTGCGGCGGCGCTTCATCCCGCCGTGGCGCTTGACCGAGATGGCCGAGGAGCAAGCCTTCCAGGAGTTCTACGCCCAGGGGCTGCACAAGACCGCCGCCCAGACCGGCGTGATGCTGTTCGTGTCGCTGCTCGAGCGCCGCGTCATCGTCATGGCCGACGAGGGCATCGACAAGCTGGTGCCCGAGGACACCTGGAAGAGCGTGGACGAGCTGGTGCTCGACGAGGCCAAGGCCGGTCGCCTCGGCCCCGGCATCGCCGCCGCCGTCGCGCGCATCGGCGAGCTGCTCGCCGACCAGTTCCCGTGGCAGGAAGGCGACCGCAACGAGATCCCGGACCGGGTGATCGTGCGCAAGGACTGAGATCCGGGCCGGCCGCGGGGCCGGCTGGCGGCTTCGCCGGGATCCGGGTCCAGCTATGCTGGCCGGGCGCCTGCCTCCCAGGAGGACCTGCCAACGCCGCCGAAGTCCTGATCACGACGCAAGCCCTTGGCCGAATCCGCCTTCGTGCATCCGATCCTCTCCGCCGAACCCCTGCCCGGCGATCCGCACACGCCTCCGCTGGACCAGCTTCGAGGCGGCTACCGGCTGCGCTTCGCCCAGGGCGAGCGCGACCTCGACGCGGTCCAGCGGCTACGCTTCGAGGTCTTCAACCTCGAGATCGGCGAGGGCCTGGCGGAGTCCCACCTCGACGGCCGTGACCGCGACCGCTTCGATGCCCAGTGCCAGCACCTGATGATCGAGGAGGCCGCCAGCGGCGTCGCCGTCGGCACCTACCGGCTGCAGGTCGCCGCCGAGGCCGCGGCGAAGGAGGGGCTCTACTCCGCCGGCGAGTTCGACCTGTCGCGGCTGCCGGCCGCGTTCTTCGACCAGGCGGTCGAGCTCGGCCGCGCCTGCATCACCCGCCCGCACCGCGACACCCGGGTGCTCGGTCTGCTGTGGAAGGGGCTGGCCACCTACATGATCTGGAACCGCAAGCGCCGCCTGTTCGGCTGCAACTCGCTGACCAGCCAGGACCCCGCGGACGGCCTGCGGCTCTGGCAGCAGCTCCAGGACGGCGGCCACGCCCACGCGGACCTCCGGGTCGAGCCGCTGCCGGGACTGGCGTGCCTCGGCCAGGCCTCGGACCACCCGGTCGAGGTGCCGACCCTGTTCGGCATCTACCTCCGCTACGGCTCCAAGGTGCTCGGCCCGCCGGCGATCGACCGCGACTTCGGCACCATCGACTTCCTGACCACCCTCGACCTGGCGCTGCTCGACCCGCGGGTGCTCGAGGACTTCGCCCGCTGAGCGACGGGGGTGGGACCGCTCCGCGCCGTCCTCCGGATCCTCGGGATCGTGCTGGTGACGCTGCCGCCGTGGCTGGTCTACCTGCTGACGCGGCCGCTCGGCCGCATCTGGCCGCGCTTCGGCGTCCGCAGCCACTTCCTGCTGGTGCGCGGCTGGGCGCGCTGGATGGCGGCGGTCATGGGCGTGCGGATCGAACGCCGCGGCGCGGCGCCGACGCCGCCCTTCTTCCTGGTCTCGAACCACCTCTCGTACGTCGACATCATCGTCTTCCTGGCGAGCGCCGAGGCGGTCCTGCTGTCGCGCGCCGACCTGGCGCGCTGGCCGGGCATCGGCGTCCTGGCGCGGTCGACCGGCACGCTCTTCATCGAGCGCTCGCGGCGGAGCGAGCTGCCGCGGGTGATCGAGCAGGTGAAGCGGCGGATGGACGCCGGCTACGGCGTCGTGGTCTTCCCGGAGGGCACCAGCAGCCCGGGCGACGAGCTGCTGGCCTTCAAGGCCTCGCTGTTCGAGGTGCCGGCGGCCGCCGGGCTGCCGGTGCACTGCGCGAGTGTCTCCTACGATGTCCCGTCCGGGGCGCGGCCGGCGCGGCTGGCCGTGGCCTGGTGGGGTGACATGCGCTTCGCCGACCACGCCTTCCGCCTGCTCTCGCTCCCCGGGGTGCGGGCCCGGCTGGCCTTCGGCGACGCCCCGGTGCAGGCCCCGGACCGCAAGCAGCTCGCCGGCCTGGCCGAGGACGCGGTGCGCCAGCTCTTCGTCCCCACCGGCAGCCGGGAGCCTGCGACGCCTTGAGCCTGCGACGCCGCCTGCTCCTGCTGTGGCTGGCGCTGCTCGCCGTCTCCCACTCCGTCTGGTGGCTGCGGGACGCCACCCCGCCGCGGGCGCCGGCCGATCGCCTGGTGCCGGTGAACGAGGTGCTGCCGCGCGGGGCCGAGACCGGGCGCACCCGCTGCCTGGTCTATCGCGACGACGGCAGCTCCGACCCCGCCGCCCCGGTGGTGCTGCTGCTCCACGGCAGCCCCGGCGGCAAGCAGGACTTCCGGCTGGTCGGGGCCGAGCTCGCCGGCGACTACCGCCTGGTGGCCCCCGACCTGCCCGGCTTCGGCGGCTCGCGCCAGGAGATGGCCGACTACTCGGTCGAGTCCCACGCCCGCTACTGCCTCCAGCTCCTCGACGCGATCGGGGTGGAGTCGGCGCACGTGGTCGGCTTCAGCATGGGCGGCGGAGTCGGCCTGTGCCTGACCGAGCTGGCGCCCGAGCGGGTGCGCTCGCTGACCCTGGTCAGCGCCATCGGCGCCCAGGAGCTGGAGCTGTTCGGCAGCTACCGGCTCAACCACGCCGTCCACGGCGCCCAGCTGCTGCTGGCGCGGATGGCGCGCTGGCTCCTGCCCCACTTCGGCGCCGCCGACGGCTGGGCGCTCAACGTCCACTTCGCCCGCAACTTCACCGACACCGACCAGCGCCCGCTGCGCGGCCTGCTGGCCGCCTGGCGAGGCCCGGCCCTGGTCCTGCACGGCAAGCGCGACTTCCTGGTGCCGTTGGAAGCGGCGGTGGAGCACCACCGGCTGATGCCGCAGAGCGAGCTCGAGCTGGTGCCCGAGGGCAGCCACTTCCTGCTGTGGACCCGGCCGGAGCAGACTGCGGCGTCCCTCCGCGGCTTCATCGGGCGCGTCGAGGCCGGCGAAGCCCTCACTCGGGACCGGGCGGCTCCCGAGCGGCTCGCGGAGGCGGCGCTGCCCTTCGACCCAGGCGGGGTGCCGGCCTTCTCCGGCGCCGCGCTCCTGGTGGCCGTCCTCCTGATCGCCCTGGCCACCCTGATCTCGGAGGACCTGACCTGCATCGCAGCCGGCCTGCTGGTGTCCCAGGGCCGCATCGGCTTCGCCGCCGGCTGCACCGGCTGCTTCCTCGGCATCCTGTTCGGCGACGTCCTGCTCTACGTGCTCGGCCGGGCCCTCGGGCGCAAGGCGCTGGCGAAGGCGCCGATGCGCTGGTGGATCCGGCCGGCGGCGGTCGAGCGCGCCTCGGCCTATTTCCGTCGCCAGGGCTGGCGGGTGGTGATCGTGTGCCGCTTCCTGCCCGGCTTCCGGGTGCCGACCTACTTCGCCGCCGGGGCGCTCAAGACCCACTTCGGCTGGTTCCTGCTCTACTTCGTGGTCGCGGTGGCGGCCTGGACGCCGGTGCTGGTCGGGGTCTCGGCCTGGATCGGCGAGGGGATCGCCGACGCCCTCAACCTGGTGGAGCGCTACGCGCTGCCGGCGATGGGCGGCATCGCGCTGTTCCTGCTGCTGCTGCTGAAGCTGCTGGTGCCGCTGTGCACCTGGCGCGGCCGGCGCGGCCTGGTGGGCGGCTGGAGGCGCAAGCGCCACTTCGAGTTCTGGCCGCGCTGGGCGGTCTACCTGCCGCTGACGCCGTGGTTCCTCTGGCTGGCGCTGCGCCACCGCAGCCTGCGCGCGGTGACGGCGGTCAACCCGGCGATCCCGGTCGGCGGCCTGCTCGGCGAGTCGAAGAGCGCCATCCTCGAGGGCTTCGGCCGCGAGCACCCGCTGGTGGCCCGCTGGACGCTGCTGCCCGCCGGCGGCGACGAGCGGATGGAGGCGGCCGCGGCCTTCCTCGAGCGGCACGGGCTCGGCTTCCCCGTGGTGGTGAAGCCCGACGTCGGCGCCCGCGGCCAGGGCGTCGAGGTGGCGCGCGACGAGGCGCGGCTGCGCGCCCGGCTGGCCGCGGACCGGCAGCCGCTGATCCTGCAGGAGCACGTCCCGGGCGAGGAGTTCGGCATGTTCTACGTCCGCCACCCGGACGAGCAGCGGGGGCGGGTCACCTCGGTCACCGACAAGCGCATGGCCTGGGTCCGCGGCGACGGCAGCTCCAGCCTGGAGCGGCTGATCCTGGCCGACCCGAGGGCCGTGGCGCTGGCCCGGGTCTACTGCGAAGCCAACGCCGACCGCCTCGACGAGGTGCCCGCCGCCGGGGAGGAGGTCGTGCTCGGAGAGATCGGCGCCCACTCGCGCGGGGCGATCTTCCTCGACGGCAGCGAGCGCCTGACGCCGGCGATCGAACAAGCCCTCGACCGCCTGAGCAAGCGCTTCGAGGGCTTCCACTTCGGCCGCTACGACCTGCGGGTGCCGGACGCGGCGGCCTTCGCCCGCGGCGAAGGGTTCCGGGTCATCGAGCTCAACGGCCTGACCTCCGAGCCGACCCACCTCTACGACCGCCGCTACGGGGTCCTGCACGCCTGGCGGCTGCTGGCGCGGACCTGGGAGACCGCCTGGGCCATCGGCAGCCGGAATTGCCGCCTCGGGGCCCGCCCGGCAAGTTGGTCGCAAATCATCAACTCCTTGAGGAATAAGGGTTAAGGTCGGAATACCGCGGGGCCTGGAAAGCCCATGAAACGTGGTTTATCCAGTCCCATGGGACGCATGCGCATCGTCATCATGGGGGCCGCTGGTCGCGACTTCCATAATTTCAACTGCCTCTACCGCGACGATCAGCGCTACGAGGTGGTGGCCTTCACCGCCACCCAGATCCCCAACATCGAAGGCCGGGTCTACCCGCCGGCCCTGGCCGGCTCGCTCTACCCCGAGGGGATCCAGATCCTGCCCGAGGACGAGCTCGAGGACCTGATCCGCCGCGAGTCGATCGACCAGGTGATGTTCAGCTATTCGGACGTCTCCCACCAGTACGTCATGGAGAAGGCCAGCCGGGTGATGGCCGCCGGCGCCAACTTCGCCGTCTGCTCGGCCGACAAGACCATGCTGCGCTCGACCAAGCCGGTGATCTCGGTGTGCGCGGTGCGCACCGGCGTCGGCAAGTCGCAGACCACCCGCTACCTGTCGCGGATCCTCAAGGCGATGGGCAAGAAGGTCGTGGCCATCCGCCACCCCATGCCCTACGGCGACCTCGCCAAGCAGGCCTGCCAGCGCTTCGCCGCCTACCAGGACCTCGACGACCATGAGTGCACCATCGAGGAGCGCGAGGAGTACGAGCCGCACATCGACAACGGCTTCGTGGTCTACGCCGGCGTCGACTACGGGATGATCCTGCGCGAGGCCGAGAAGGAGGCCGACGTGATCCTGTGGGACGGCGGCAACAACGACACCTCCTTCTACAAGCCCGACCTGCTGATCACCCTGGTGGACCCGCACCGGGCCGGCGACGAGCTGACCTACTTCCCGGGCTACGCCAACCTGATCATGGCCGACCTGCTGATCGTCAACAAGGTCCAGACGGCGCCGCCGGACATGGTCGAGCAGGTGTTCAACAACTGCAAGGAGCACAACCCGGGGGCCAGGGTCATCAAGTGCGCCTCGGTGATCACCGTCGAGCACCCCGAGCTGATCGAGGGCAAGCACGCGCTGGTGGTCGAGGACGGCCCGACCCTGACCCACGGCGGCATGCGCTACGGCGCCGGCTGGTTCGCGGCCAAGAACGCCCGCGCCGCCGGCATCGTCGACGCCCGCCCGTACGCCGTCGGCTCGATCAAGGAGACCTACGACAAGTTCCCCAACGCCGCAGCCATCCTGCCGGCGATGGGCTACAGCGAGCAGCAGGTCAGGGAGCTCGAGGAGACCATCAACGCCACGCCGGCCGACGTCGTCGTCGAGGGCACGCCGATCGACCTGAGCCGAATCATCAAGGTCAACAAGCCGATCGCCAACGTCGTCTACGAGCTCGAGGAGCTGGTCCCCGGGGTCATCGAGCGCATGGTCCAGGACCTGCTGGCGAGGGTGCCGGCGGACGCCTGAGCGCGCCTCAGGCCTCGACGTCGCGGTCGATGCGGTAGCGCTTCATCTTGTGGTAGAGGGTGCTGCGGTCGATGCCCAGCACCCGGGCCGCCTCGGAGATGTTCCAGCGGCACTGGTCGAGGGTGGCGGCGATGTGGGTCTGCTCCAGCTCCTCGAGCGTGCAGCCCGCGGGCAGCGTGACCGGGCCGCCCTGGCCGGCCGGCCGCCGCGGCAGGAGCTGGGGCTCGCCGCCGCGGACCGAGCCCGGCAGGTCGCAGGCGTCGATCACGGTGTCGCCGGACAGCACCACCGCGCGCTCGACCGCGTTCTGCAGCTCGCGGGCGTTGCCGGGCCAGGAGTAGCCGCGCAGGCGCTTCAGGGCCGCCGGCGTGAAGCGCAGCCCGCGGCGGTTCATCTTCCGGCCGAGCTCGGCGAGCACGAATTCGGCGATCGCCGGCACGTCCTCCGGCCGCTCGCGCAGCGGCGGGATCCGCACCGGGACGACGTTGAGCCGCCAGTAGAGCTCCTCGCGGAAGTCGCCGGACTCGATCATCGCCCGCAGGTCGCGGTTGGTGGCCGCCACCACCCGGAAGTCGACCGGGACCGGCCGGCTGCCGCCGACGCGGGTGACCCGCCCCTCCTCGAGCACCCGCAGCAGCTCCACCTGCACCCGCGGGCTGACGTCGCCGATCTCGTCGAGGAAGATGGTGCCGCCGTCGGCCTGCTCGAATTTGCCCTGGTGGGTCCGCGTGGCGCCGGTGAAGGAGCCCTTCTCGTGGCCGAACAGCTCGCTCTCGAGCACGCCCTCCGCCAGCGCGCCGCAGTGGACGATGACAAGGCGGCCGTGGCGCCGGAGCGAGTGGGCGTGGATGGTGCGCGCCACCAGCTCCTTGCCGGTCCCGGACTCGCCGGTCACCAGCACCGTGGCGTCGGTCGGGGCGATCTTCTCGATGTGCGCCAGCAGCTCCTTGGTGGCTTCGGAGCAGCCGGCGATCGGCGGCGCCTGGGTGGCCTCCTCGAGCCGCCCGCGGAGCTGCAGGTTCTCGTCCTGCAGCGAGCGGTGGTCGAGGGCGCGGCGGATCAGGTGGGTCAGCTCGTCCGGGTCGAAGGGCTTGACCAGGTAGTCGTAGGCGCCCGACTTGAGCGCCTGCACCGCAGTGTCGACCGAGGCGTAGGCGGTCATGATGATGCAGGTCAGCGACGGGTCGCGCGCCAGCAGCTCCGGCAGCAGCGTCAGGCCGTCGGTGCCCGGCATCTGGATGTCGATCAGGGCGATGGCGTAACCGTCCGCCTCCAGCTCCCGCCGCGCCTCGCTGGCGCTGGCGACGGTGTGGACCTGGTAGCCGTCCTGGCGCAGCCAGGCCCCGAGCGAATCCCGGACCACCGCCTCGTCGTCGACGATCAGGACCCGCGGCATCTTCTCCCTGGCGCTCATCATTCCCCCCCCGCCGCGGCCACCGGCGCGGCCGCCGGCTTCTTCGGCTGGCGCAGGGGCAGGTGCACCGTGAAGGTGGTGCCCTCCCCGAGCACCGAATCGACCTGGATCGCTCCGTGGTGGCGGTCGACGATCCCGTAGACCACCGCGAGACCCAGCCCGACGCTGCGCCCTTCGCCCTTGCTGGTGAAGAAGGGCTCGAAGATCCGGTGCAGGTCCTCCTGGCGGATCCCGCAGCCGTCGTCCTTGACCTTGAGCAGGACGCCGTCGCCCTGCGGATTGCGCCCCACCGAGATCGTGAGCTCCCCGTGCTCGTGGATCGCGTCGACGCCGTTCATCGCCAGCGACAGGACGAGCTGCTCGATCTGGCCGGCGTCGCCCTCGACCAGCGGCAGCTCGTCCTCCACCTGCACCAGCAGCCGGATGCTGCGCATCTCGGCCTGGTGGCGGATCAGCATCGCGGCGCGCTGGAGCACCGGCCCGAGGTCCTGAGGCACGAAGCGCGCGCCGCTGCCGCGGCTGAAGGCCAGCAGGTTGCGGACGATCTCGCCGCAGCGCGCCGACTCGGTGCTGATCAGGTCGAGGGCCTCGGCCATGGTCGGGTTGCTGCCGGTGTCGGCGCCGGCGCCGGCGGCGATGTTCTCGGCCAGCCGGCGGCTGAGCAGGCGCGCGTAGGTGCCGATCCCGGTCAGCGGGTTGTTGAGCTCGTGCGCCACCACCGCCGCCAACTTGCCCAGGGAGGCCATCTTCTCGACCACGATCATCTGCTGGACCGCGGTGTCGAGCTGGCCAGTCTTCTCGGCCACGCGGTCCTCCAGCGTGCGGCTCCAGTCCTCCAGCTCGCCGCGGGCCCGCGCCAGCTCCTCGACCATCTCGTTCCAGGAGTGCGCCAGCACCCCGAGCTCGGTCCGGCTCTCGATCGGGAGCCGGGTGTCCAGGTGGCCCTTGGCGACCTGCTCGGTGGCGCGCGTCAGCCGCCGCACCGGCCGGATCACCAGGCTCCAGCTCAGCCACACCGACGCCACCAGCATGGCCACCACCAGCAGCAGCAGGCCGACGCCGAGCTGGCGCTCCGACGCCTCGAGGTGGGCGTCCACAGGCGCCAGCGACAGCTGGACGTCGAGCACGCCGAGGACCCGCTGCTCGGCCGGGTGGGCGTGGCAGGCGGCGTTCGAGCAGTCGGGCTCGTTGCGGATCGGCGCGATGACGCCCAGCACGCGCTCGCCGCTGCCGTCGCGGAACTCCCGCTGGCGGTCGACCAGGTCGAGGCTGCTCAGGGGCTGCTCGCGGACGTGGCAGCCCCAGCACATCTCGGCGCTCTTGTTGACGAAGTTCCCGATCTCGGCCTCCTCGGTCGAGATGATGATCCCGCCCTGCTTGTCGAAGATCCGGATCCGCTTGACCGACTCCTGGGCGGCGATGTCCTCGAGGATCACCGCCACTTCCTCGGGCCGATCGTAGAGCATGGCGCTGCGGGTGGCGCGGCGGATCGCCTCGGCCCAGCCATCGGCCCACAACCCTACCAGGGCCGGCAGGTGCGCGCGCGCGAGCCGCCAGTGCC
>JACNJP010000036.1 GCA_014382465.1 Planctomycetota bacterium | reverse complement strand
TGCTATCCAAGTGGGTTTGCTCAAGCCATGAAACAGTTAATTATTAAAAAAAATTATAGTTAAAATATCAGATAGTTATATTAAATTGGCTGCATCTGTAACAAAGTGGTATGCAGGTTGCATCTTAAAAGGCTGACTTTAATAAACCATCATCTATTTAAAAATAAGGAGATATAAAAATGAAAAAGTACTCTAAGAAGCTGGTATTCGGGATTTTGGGTTTGGCGATCTTTGGCTTCGGATTTTTGATGTTCACGGGACATCAACCGGCTGAGGCCTGTGGATGGGGAGGTTCCGGGGGGCAGGGATATGCTCCCCAACAGCGCGGAAATCAGATGGGCCCTTTAGCTTCAAAGCCGGCGCTTACACTGGAGCAAGCCTTCGACATCGTATCCAACCATATTAAGAGATTGAATCCGGATCTTCGGGTGGGGCAAGTCAACGATGCCGGTAACTTTTATGAGGCTGAAATCCTGTCGACAGATAATGAAGTGGTTCAACTCATGGGGGTTGACAAATTATCAGGAAGGTTGATGCTGATTAATTAGTGCCGTCCACAAATGGCCCTTTTGCCCAATTTCGGCGTCAGGCTCAAATTTTAATCCTCGAAATACTCCGGTGTATTCCTGCGGTTAAAATTATCGCCTTTCTTGAACTTGAACAAAAATGCTCATTTGTGGATGACACTAAATAAAATTTATTTGTGAGATAAAATTCAAAGAGGCGCTCGAAGACGGTGGTGGTGGCCTTGCCGAGGTCGTGGCACAGGACGCCGAGCATCTCGACCCACGGGTCCGCCATCTCGCCGCGGATGCGAACGGCGGCGTCCAGGCACAGCGCGGTGTGGCGGAAGACGTCGCCTTCGGGGTGCCACACCGGGTCCTGCGGCACCCCGCGCAGCGCCGCCAACTCGGGGAACAGCCGCAGCGCGCCGAGGTCCTCGAGCGCCTGCAGCGCCATCCCGGGGTGGTCGCCGAGCACCAGGACCTGGCGCCACTCGAGTTCCAGGCGCTCGCGCGGCAGCTCGGCAAGGTCCAGCGAACGGCACAGCGAGACGGTCCCGGGATCGACGCGCCAGCCGAAGCGCGACACGAAGCGCGCCGCCCGCAGCACCCGCAGCGGGTCCTCGGCGAAGGCCGGCGAGACGTGCCGCAGCAACCCGCGCGCCAGGTCTTCGCGCCCGCCCCAGGGATCGATCAGCTCGCCGTCGAGCGGGTCCAGCAGCATGGCGTTGACGGTGAAGTCGCGCCGGCGCGCGGCTTCCCGAGGAGCCAGGTTTGGATCGGCGGTGACGGCGAAACCCTTGTGGCCCGGACCGGTCTTCGACTCGCGCCGCGGCAGCGAGACCTCAAGCTGGCCGAATTCGGTGGCGAGGTGCAACACCGCGAACTGCTTGCCGACCAGGTGGACCTCGCCGAATTCACCGACCAGGGCTTCGAGCGCATCCGGTTGGATGCCGTAGACCTCGAGGTCGGCGTCCTGGGCACGACCGCCGAGCAGGTGGTCACGGACCGAGCCACCCACCAGGAAGGCGCGGCCGCCGGCGGCGCCCACCGCCCGGGCCAGCGCCCGGACTAGCTCGCCCAGCCGCGGGTCGGGGTAGGACGGAGTCGGTTCCATCGGCCTAGTCGTCGCCAAGGTAGCCGAGTTCGCGGAGCGCGTCCTGGATCTCGGGCGCGACGCCGGCTTCCGGTCGCCGGTAGGGCCAGTCGTCCAGCTCCCGCAGCCGCTGCCGGATCTCGTCGAGAGAATCGCCGAAGGCCTGCCGGGCGGGGTCCTGCTCGAAGCGGCCGGACCGGGGCAGCCGCTCCGGGTAGAGGTTGTCCAGCTCACGCGGGTCGGCGACGAGGTCGTAGAGCTCGAAGGGCCCGCGCCAGGGCATCCCGGCGGGAACGCCGGCCGAGGGCAGCGGCTTCCGCTCCATGGTCTCCGGAGTGACCAGCTCGTGGCCGATCACCTTCCAGCCGCCGCGCACCACGGCGACGTTGCGGAAGGCGCCGTGGTCGGTCTGGATCAGGACTTCGCCGGGAGCCGCAGGGGCCTCGCCGCGCAGCGCCGCGGCGAAGGACTCGGCGCCGGAGCGAGCGACCCCGGGACGGCGGCGCCTGGTCAACGGTCCGGTCGGCCAGGGGTCGATGCCGAGCAGCCAGGCCGCCAGCCCCGGGCCGACGTCGGTCAAGGAGTAGGGCGTCGCCACCTCGCGGGGCGGGATCCCCGGGCCGGCCACCCACAGCGGCACCCGTAGGCCCTCGTCGTAGGGCAGGTCGCCGTGGTCGCTGGCGCCGTGTTCGCCCAGGGCCTCGCCGTGATCGCTGGTCAGCGCCACCACGAGTTCGCGGCCGCGGGCAGCGGAGTCCGCCCGGAGCTCGGCGAGGAAACCGGCCAACAGCGCGCGGACATCCCGGATCTCGCCGTCGTAGAGCCGGCGCAGGCGCGCGATCTCGGCGGGGCCGCCGCGGGGGGTCGGGGCAGCGCGCCGGGGCGGGGCCGTCCTCGGCCCGCCCTCCGGCGTGTACGGCCGGGGCGGGTCGAAGAGGTGCACCCAGAGGAAGCGCGGTCGGTCCGGCTCCGCCTCGACCCACAGGGCCCGAGCCCGCTCCAGGGTCTCGCGGCCGGGCCGCGCCGGGCGGCCGGCGCCCAGGGTCCGGAGCAGGATCTTCGGCAACAGGAAGGGACGCGCCGGACGCAGCCAGCCGCGCAGGCCGCCCTCACAGGCGGCGAAGCGCGCGAAGCCGTCGCCGAAGCCGAAGCCGGGATCGAGGTGGATCACCGAGGTCGCCGCCAGGGTCCGGTAGCCGCCGTCGAGCAGGCTCCGCGCCAGGGTCGGTCCGCCGCGCAGCGTACCC
>JACNJP010000149.1 GCA_014382465.1 Planctomycetota bacterium | reverse complement strand
GGGCGTTTCGGTAATAACTCGTAGGAGGCGGCCAAGGTGACCGCCAACCCGGCGGGCGCGGCTGGAGCCGTGGAAGTTCAGGCCGTGTTGGGCCTGGAACCGGCGCCGCGCCCGCGCGGGGTGGAAGCGGGCGGCCCGCAGCGCGGCGTCGGTCCAGCGGCGGCTGGCGTCCCGTTCGACCGCCGCCAGCAGCGGCCGCAGCCAGGCCGGCGTGTCGCCGGGGACCTCAATCGGCCCGCAGCGCTTGCAGGGCCGGTAACCGCAGGCCAGGGCCTCGCGGGCGCTGGCGAAGAATTCGATGTTCTCAGCCTTCGGCGCCTTCGCCGGGCAGGTCGGGCGGCAGAAGATGCCGGTGGTCCGCACCGCGGTCATGAAGACGCCGTCGAAGCCGGCGTCGCGCTCCAGGAAGGCGCGGAGCATGGTGGCGCGAGAGGGCAGGGCGGTCATGGTCATGCGGCCAGCATGCGAGGGTAGGGCCTGCGGCGGCTACCGGAGAATGAACAGGGAATCCGGCGCGGGGCAAGGCCGCAGGCGGCCGCTACCGTGGGTACCGCATGACGACCGGAATGCTCGACCGGCTCGACCGGCAGCCTGCCTGGCGGTTCCTGGCGATCCTCTACCTGGCGCGCTGGGCCTTGCTGCTGCCGCTCTCCTGGCTGATCGGCCTGCTGGCCGCGGGCGGTGCCGCGGCCGGCGCGCCGGCGCCAGCCCCGGTCTTCGACAGCCTGGAGCAGGCGGCCGAGGCCTTCCTCCAGTGGGTGGTGCTCTGGCCGGTGGTCGAGACCCTGTTCGAATGCACCTTGGCCTATGAACTCCTGCGGCGTCTGCCGCGCTACGCCTGCGGCCTCCCGCGGCGCCCGTGGCTGTTCCTGGTGGTCTCGGCGGCGCTGATGGCCGCGCTCCATCCGGTCCTGTCGGCGCTGCTGCCCTCGCTGATCACTGGCGCCTTCCTCGCCTACACCTATTCCCGGTTCGCCCCGGTCGGCCGGGTCCGGGCGGTGCTCGCCTCCGCCGGATTCCACGGAGCCATCAACCTGGTCGGCTGGCTCTCGGTGGCGGTCTGAGGGGAGCCCGCCCCCGACCAGGAGGGGGGCGCCGCGGCGGCCCACCAGCGGCCGGCAGCCACTGGCAGCGCCTGGAGGTGGTGCGGTAATCTGAGGGCCACACCTCAGCCCATCATCGCCATGACCTCACCCGTCCGCGAGATCGAGATCCGCTGCCCGGACTGCAATTCCTACTACCAGGATTGGTTCCGGCCCTCCGTCAATCTGAACCTGGACGACTTCGACGACGATTACCTCGAGGAGGCCTCGACCTCCACCTGTCCGCGCTGCGGTTTTCGCGTCGACCACGCCATGCTGGTCGTCAACCGAAGCGGAGTCTGGTGCTTGGACGACGGGATGGAAGGCGAAGACGAGGACGCCGACTTCGACGACGACTGAGCCCTTCGCCCAGACCGCCGGCGGGACCGGACTCCGCCCGCCGCTCCGAGCCGGTCCGCGCGGAGGCGGCCGGCAGTAGACTCGCGCCATGCCCATCCTCGAGATCGAGATCGTGACGGCGGCGGAGGAGGCGCTCGAGGCCGACCTCGCCGAGCGCTTGGCCGCCGCCGCCGGTGCCGCTCTCGGCGCGCCACCCGGGCGCACCTGGGTGCGGCTGCGCGAGCTGCCGCGGACGCGCTACGCCGAGGACGGCGCTGCTCGCGAGGAGGCCGTGCGCCCGGTCTTCGTCAGCCTGCTGCTGGCCGACCCTCCCGCAGGCGCCGACCGCGGAGCGGCGCTCGCGGCGCTTACCGCGGCCATCGCCGGTGCCTGCCGCCGGCCGGTCGAGAACGTCCACGTCCTGCTGCTGCCCGCCGCGCGCGGCCGCGTGGCCTTCGGCGGCGAGCTCCTGCAATGAGCGGCGTCGCGGCTCGCGATGTCCTTCCGCACCGAGGCCTGGGCCTGATCCGGAGCTCGGCATGAGCGAGGACTTCTCCAACGTCTACGCCGACGACCTGCGGGCCGCCTCCTACGCGCGGCTGGAGTTCCCCGGCAGCTACTTCCTGGCCTTCCGCGACCTGCCGGAGCTGCTGGGGCCGGCGCCGGACGGCGGCCGGGCGCTCGACTTCGGCTGCGGCGCCGGGCGCTCGACGCGCTTCTTGCAGCGGCTGGGGTACGCCACGGTCGGCGTCGACATCTCGGCGGCGATGCTCGAGCGGGCGCGGCGGAGCGATCCGGCGGGCGACTACCGCCTGGTCGCCGCCGGCGGGCTCGGGGACCTGGAGGCCGGCCGCTTCGACCGGGTGTTGTGCGCCTTCACCTTCGACAACGTCCCGACCGCGGCGCACAAGTCCGGCCTGTTCGCGGCCCTCGGCGAGCGGCTGAGCGACGGCGGGCGGATCGTCAACCTGGTCTCGGCGCCCGAGATCTACCGCCACGAGTGGGTCTCGTTCTCGACCCGCGACTTCCCCGAGAACCACCAAGCCGGCTGCGGCGACCGCGTGCGCATCGTCATGCTCGACGTCGAGGACCGGCGCCCGGTGGAGGACATCCTGTGGACCGAGGAGGGCTACCAGGAGGTCTACCGCGCCGCCGGGCTGCGCCGGGTCCGCGGCCACCGGCCGCTGGGGCGGGCCGAGGACGGCATCCCGTGGGTCAACGAGGCCGCCGTGGCGCCGTGGCGGATCGACGTGCTGGAGCGGCCCTAGCGGCGGCTGCGGCGGGATCCTCGCCGTCATGACCGTCGCCGCAGCCGCCGGGGTCGCCGCGCGCCTGCGCTGCAGCGCCCCGATCCCGTGTAAACGAACAATATGTCCTGGGAGAGGGTCTGGGGGGATTTGGCAATTACATAGCTTTCCAGTCTTTTTC
>JACNJP010000042.1 GCA_014382465.1 Planctomycetota bacterium | reverse complement strand
CCCGCCGCCCGGGCCCGGCGGAGCCCGGCCCGCTCGCCCCGCACCCCCCCCCCCCGAGGGGGGAGGGGGGCCTACCCCCCCCCGGGGGGACCCTCGCCGCGGGTCAGGTAGAAGTCGACCGGGCGGGGCCGCCAGTAGAGCGAGCGGCTGCCGTCGGCGTGCTGGTCGACGAAGCAGCGCCCGGTCCAGCCGAGCGGGGTCGGCGGCTGGTCGAGGGGCTCGACCGTGTCGATCCGGCGCCGCGTCCGCAGCTCGGCGGTGTAGTAGAGCGCCTCTTCGTTGCGCTTCTCCGGGTCGAACCACCAGTCCTCGGTGGTCATGCCGGCGCCGCGCCAGGAATAGAGCTTGGGGAAGGCGCAGCCCCACTCGGCCAGAGGCGCGTACTCGAAGCGCGTCCAGCGTTCGGGCGCGTGGATCGTGACCACGCCGCCGCGCTGCACCAGGCGGGCCGCCGGGGCCGGCGCAGCCGCAGGCAGCCCGATCGTCAGCGCCGGGTCGCCGTAGACCGCGTGGTTGTAGAGCTGGTAGTAGTACGGGCCGCCGCCAGCCTGGCCCTTCTCCAGCGCCGCCACGGTCAGCCGGTTCAGGGCCGAGCGGTTGGCCTCGCCGAGGGTCTGGCCGGCGAGGACCGCGTTCCAGATCTCGGAGCGGAACAGGTCCTGCTGGGCGATGCCGCGGCGGCTGTTGCCGACGAAGCCGACGGCGCCGTTGCGCAGCAGCCGGGCCGCCACCGAGCGGAACTCGGCGTCCTGGTCGAGCGAGGCGGTGCTGCAGCCGGCCGACTCCACCAGGCAGGGCGCCAGCAGGGTCGGCGAGTCCCAGGCGTAGGTGCCGCCGAGCACGGTCCACATGGCGTGCGAGGCGTGCACGATCAGGCCGGCGCCGGTGAGCGGCGAGGCGGCGTCGATCGGGGCGGCGCCGTCGTGGTGGCCGGCGAACTCGAAGCCGGCGCCCTCGAGGGTCTCGCGGCAGACGCCTTCCCACTCCGCGGTGGCGAAGCGGTCCTGCCAGGCGCGCTCGCGGAAGTCGTCGTAGGCGAGGCCGCGGCAGGCGATCAGGGTGGCGGCGGCCAGGTCCTCGGCGACGAAGCGGGCGAAGGCCAGCTCGACGAAGGGGTCGTCGTCGGTCTGGCCGTAGGGCAGGTCCGAGACCAGGTCGGTGTCGATGCCCTGGCCGTGGCTGACGATCGCCAGCGGCAGCGACTCCGGCCAGCCGACCAGGCACAGGAAGCGCGGCTCGCGGCCGGCGGCGGCCCGGTAGCGGGCGAGGTCGGCGCGGAGCTCGGCCGGGGTGGGGGAGGTGAGCCAGAGGGACTGGCCGCGGCGGCTCTCCTCGACGTCCAGGTCGACCACCCAGGTGCGGCCGCCGAGCTCGAGCGTGCCACCGGTGTAGACCGGTCCCTCTCCGGGGCCGCCGAAGGCGCCGTCGCCGTCGCGGTCGATCTGGGCCCACCAGCGGCCGTCGGCGGGCTCGGCGCCGGTGAGGAAGGCGAAGGACTCGCCGGCCCACTCGAAGCGGCCGGGGCGCGGCGTGGCCCGGCTGGGGTGGGCGCCGTCCGGCGCCTGCTCGACCTCTCCGGTGGTGGGGAAGGCGCGCTTCCAAAGAGAGCCCGAGGCCAGCGGCGCGAGGGCGCCGCCGCGGCCGGCGGCCAGCACCACCGCGGCCAGCGAGAGCCGCCGCGCGGGGCTGACGGCGTCGTCGTCGGGATTGACCGCCGCGAGGTAGTCCACCGGGAGACGGTTCCGCGCCATCCACCGCACCACCTCCTCGGGGCCGGACAGGCGCAGGAGGCGCAGGCCGTCGATCCGGCGCGCGTTGCCCGCGCCCACGGCGAGCGCGCGGGTGACGCCGAGCCGCTCCAGGCAGCCGCGCACCGCCTCCTCGAGGCCGTCGGCGCCGCACGGGAACAGCGGCACGCGCAGTCGGGCCGCGAGCACCGCCGCCGACAGCGCCGCCGCGCGGTCGGCCGGATCGAACAGGACCGCCTGCCGCGCCGCCGGCCAGCAGAGGTCGGCCAAGGCGCAGGCGGCGCTGGCGGCGGAATCGCAGGGCACCGACCGGAGCGCGATCCCGGCCGGCGGGGCCGCCGCCGGCTCCCCGACCCACCAGAGCGCGGTGGCCTCGTACCGGCGCAGGAAATCGAGCAGCTCGGGCCGCCAGGGATCGGCGGGGGCCACCGCCAGGACCAGCGGCTCGCCGTTGACCTGGGCGGCGGCGGCCACCGCGGCGAGGAAGGCGTCGTCCTGCCACGAGACCTGGGCCGCGACCGGGACCAGGATGACGGTCCGGTCCGGCGCCGGGGCGTCTTGGGAACGGATGGCGGTCGTGGCGAGCAGGCTCACCAGCGCCGCCGCGCATCCCAGCCGAGCCCTCGCCGAGGTGAATCTCATGCCTCGATCCTATCGCCCCGGCGGCGGCGGCGTCCGGCTCGCGGTTAGAGTGAGCCGTCGACCTGCTGCGACGGCCAACATGAAGCTGCCTCCCCCGCGTCCCCGTCTCCTGCTCCGCCTGGCGCCCGTCGGCATCCTCCTCCTGGTCCCGGTCGCCCCCGGACTCTGGAGCCAGGACCCGGCGCGGCCCGATCCCACCACCACGCTGTGGTACCGCCACCCGGCGCAGGACTGGAAGGACGCCCTGCCGCTCGGCAACGGCCGCCTCGGGGCGATGGTCTTCGGGCGGACCGCGGAGGAGCGCATCCAGCTCAACGAGGACACCCTGTGGAGCGGGGGACCCTATTCCCAGGTCCGCCCCGGCGGCGCCGCGCACCTGGCGGAGATCCAGCAGGAGATCTTCGCCGGCGACTACCGCCGGGCCCACGAGCTGTTCGGGCGCCACACGATGGGTTATCCGGTC
>JACNJP010000192.1 GCA_014382465.1 Planctomycetota bacterium | reverse complement strand
CGGGTCTTGAAACCGCTCCGGGCGGGATTCTGAATCGGCCGCAGCCCCGGGGCAGGGGCTGGACCGGGTCAATCCTGGTCTTCGAGGAGATCGGCGTAGCCAAGTCCTACCAGGGCGTCGCGGTCTTGGCGGTTCAGATGGCCGGACTCGAGGAGCCTTTCTTGGGCGGCTTCCCGGAGCCAGGCAGCCACCAGGCGCAGGAAGTCTTCGGGTGGCTGCTTCGCGGCTCCGGCTTCGGCCAGGTCCTCCTCGAGCTGGAAGAACTGTTCGGAGCGCAGCCCAGCCGCTGAGTTCTCGTCGTCCCAGCGCCCCATCCATTTCCAGGGCGGCAGCGTGATCGCCGCCCAATGGCGGTCGCGGCTGAGGTGGAAGCGACCGTCGCGCTCGGCGGGACCACTGGTGAGCAGATCGAGGCCGTCCATCGTGGCAGGGTCGAAGGGGATCCCGGCCAGGCCCAGGAGGGTGGGCGCGAGGTCGGCGAGATGGACCTCATCGAGTTCTGCCGACGCTACGCCGGCTCCCCAGAACAGGAGCGGCACGCGGACGACCGGCTCGAAGACGTGCTGGCCGTGACCGTAGAGGCCGTGCTCGCCGAAGAATTCGCCGTGATCGCTGGTGACGACGATCACGGTCGGCCGCCCGCCCGCCTCGATCTTCGCCAGGATCCGGCCCAGGCAGGCGTCGAGGAACTCGACCTCCTCGAAGTAGCTGGCGTGCTGGTGGAGGCGAGCAAGCGCGGAGTCTTCATCGCCATCCTCGACCGGCGTCAGCCCGGCCGTGTGGCGGCCGCGCCAGGGCGCGGGCGCGCGGTAGGGTCTGTGCGCGTCCATGTAGTGGAGGAAGAGGAACAGGGGCGGCTCGTCCCGGTAAGCCTGGTCGAGCAGCGCGAGTCCGGCCGCGGTCGTCCGGATTCCCTGGGTGGTGCTCCATTCAAGCTGGCGTGACCGGTCCCCCTCCCGGAAGAGGATGTGTTCGGCGAGCCATCGGAACTGCTCCTTCGAGGTGATCCAGCCGAGCCAGGTCCGGCCGACCGTGGCGAGCCGGGGATCCCGGAAGTGGCTGTTCGAGTCGTCGAACAGGTCCCAGCCGCGGTCGGTGCCGAAGCGCCGGTTGAGCACGTAATTGCTCATGTAGGCCGCGGTGCGCCAGCCGGCTCCTTGGAAGTACTCGCTAAGCAGAGGCAGCTCCGCCGGGAACGGAACCGTGTTGTCGAGCACGCGGTGGCGGCCAGCGCCGAGGCCCGAGAGCATCCCCGCGTGGCCCGGCAGGGTCTGGTTGCCGCTCGAGCGGGCGAACGCGGCGGCCAGGCCCTCGGCCCGCAGGCGGTCGAGGGTCGGAGTCTCGATCCCAGATCCAGCCAGGACCGCGTCAGCGCGCAAGGTGTCGATCGAGATCAGGACGACATCCACCGCGGCCGCCGGTGCGGAGGCTGGGGGCGGGGCGGTCGGCAGGACCGGCGAAGCGGGGCTCAGGTCGAGCCGGGCGGGCATCAGGTAACCCGCGGCGGCGGCGGCGAGCAGCCCGAGCAGGCTGAGAGCGCCGGTGAGCCGCGGCGTCGGCCGCCAGCGGCGGGCGAAGCTCCGGCCGAGCAGGAAGAGCGGTGCGGCGAGCCAGATCCCGAGGGTCGTGTTGCGGTGGAGCGCGAGACCATCCACCACGCCCACGCCGACCGCCGGCATCAGGCCGAACACGAGACCGGCCCAGAAGCAGCGTGCGGCGCGGGCGGCTCCGTCGGGCTGAGCGCGCCGCCGGGGCAGGCGGCGCAGCGGCAACCAGAGCAGGAACAGGACCAGGCCGAGCAGCAGATTGCCGGCGAGGCTGAGGACGAGGCGGTCCCGCAGACCGGAGGCCGCACCGAAGGCCGGCAACACGAGCAAGCCGTGCAGCAGGCCGGTCAGGACCAGCCCGGCCTGGAGGGCGAGGAATTCCTGGCGGACGGACGGTGTTCGGGTCATCCAGCGTGGGCAGTCGGGCTCAGTGGTCACCAGCGTATCCCAGCTCACGCAGCATCTCCGACCGGTCGGCGGAGGTGTCGGCAGCGGCGGGTCCCTGCCACGCGGCGGCCGCCTCCAGGTAGTGGGCCATGAGCTGCTCGGCCACCTCGGGGCGCTCCCCGTGCAGGTTATGGAGTTCCGCCGGGTCCAGGGCGAGGTCGAACAGCTCGAGCGGGGTGGGCCGGAGCCGCGGGTCCTCGCGGGAGAAGGCAACCGTCAGCTTCCATCCGCCAGCACGCGCGGCGGCGAGGTGGCGCGGGTAGTCCTCGCCGCGCTGGTTCAGCATCGAGGTCTGGGCGGCGACGTGCGGCCGTGGCGCCAGTTCGCGCGCCAGGTCGCGGCCGCCGAGTCCGGGATCGGCGTCCAGGCCAGCCGCCGCGAGGAAGGTCGGCACGACGTCCCGCAGGTGAGGAGGCCCGGCCAGCCGACCGGGACGGAAGCCGGGGCCGCGCAGGAAGAACGGCACCCGCAGGAGGGGTTCATAGACGGAGTTGGCGTGCACCGCGAGGCCGTGTTCTCCGAATTGCTCGCCATGGTCGCCGGTGAGGAGGAGGACGGTCTCGCGCCCGGAGCCGTCGATCCTCTCCAGCAGGCGGCCGAGCATCCGGTCGAGGAAGAGCACCTCCTCGAGGTACAAGGAGTGGCAATAGTCCAGGCCTCGGCGAGCCGGCCCGGAGTCGCTGGCGAGCTGCTCGCAGAGGCGGAGCACGGCCCGGCAGTCGCCGTCGGGCACTCCTTCCAGGCCCGCCGTGATGGGCATTCCCCCAGGCTCGGCGAGCCGGCCGGCCACCTCGGGCTGCGGCCCGCACGGCACGGGCCGGCCCAGACAGTGGAGGAACACGAAGAAGGACGACGGCGCCGGATAG
>JACNJP010000322.1 GCA_014382465.1 Planctomycetota bacterium | reverse complement strand
GGCTACGTCCTGCGCACGGACATCCTCGAGCAGGCGGCGGCCGGTCGGGAGGAGACGACCCTGCGCGAGCTGGCCCGTCCGCTGCACGCGCTGCCGGAGGTCGGCAGCGTCGCGCGGGCGCTCGACCGCTTCATCTCCGGCGGGGACCACATGTTCCTCGTGGTGGACGAGTACGGCGGGACCGCCGGGGTGCTGACCCTCGAGGACGTGCTCGAGACCCTCCTGGGCCGGGAGATCGTCGACGAGTCGGACTCCGCCGTCGACCTGCGGGCGGTCGCCCACCGGCGCTACCAGGAGCACAAGAAGCGGCTGGCAGCGATGACGGCGGCGCGGGAGCGGGAGCGCGGCGGCGATGAGTGAGGCCTCTTCAACACCTCGTCCGCCTGCGCACCCTCCCTACCCCGGCACCAGGGCCAGGCACGCCCCGACCGGATCCTGGATGACCGCGCCTTCGTGCTCCCCATCGGCCCCCCGCGTCACCTGGAGGATCCGGCCCCCTTCCTCTCGCACGCGACGGAGGCTCTCGGCGAGGTCGCCGACCGGGAGGTGGATCAGCCAGACGGGCGGCAATTCCAGGTTCGCGCCGCGCGCATGACGGACTCCAGCCGCCGGGCTTCCATCGCCAAAGAGCATATGGAAGTCGGCGTAGCGCTCGTCTGCGTCCCCCATCTCGACCTCCTGCACCGACCAGCCGACGACCTGTCGATAGAAGTCACGGGTGGCGGAGGCGTCGGTGACGGTCAGGTCGAGCCAGGAGATGCCGCCCACGGGCGCCGAGGCATCGGCCGACCCGCCCTCGGCCGTGGGGAGCGCGTCCGCAGCGACGACGGGGATGAGCCCGAATGCCGCCCCATTCGCATCGAGCAGCACCGCCCACTGGCTCTTCCCATCGTCGTCCTTGCCATGCATGAGCTCACGCCCACCCAGTTCGACCGCCCGCTGCGCGCTGGCGGCCACGTCCGCGACCTGGATGTGCGGCATCCATTGGAGCGGAAGGTCCGCGTACTCCGCCGTGCGCTCGCCCAGGCCGATGATCGGCGTGCCCCGGCTGTTCATCAGATCCTCGCGCCAGAGCGGATGCTCGCCCGTGCAGAGCACCCGCGAGTAGAAGCGCACCTCGCGTTCGTGTTCGGGGACGGCGATGTCGGCGCTGAGGACGCCGCCGAGGCGTGCGAGGAAGGGGGAACTCATGGCTTGCGTACCGGTATACACCAGGTGAGTCGGTGCGTGAAGGCTGACGCCAGGAATCCCAGCTCAAGGGGCTCCATACCGCGGCGGATGTGGAAGCGGTCGAACGCCTGCGATCCAGCCGCAGGGGGTGGCCCCGAGCATGGTGGCATCAACTGCCACCACGCGGAGGGAGGCGGCGCATGGACAGCATGGGCCTCATGAGGGTCAGGCGGAGGTCCAGGGATCGTAGGAGCCGAAGTTCCAAAGGTGCCCCTCGGGGTCGCGGCAAGAGTACCCCCGGCCCCCGTAGTCTTCGTCCCTGATTTCCATCACGATCTCCGCGCCCGCTGTGACAGCTCGTGCGTGGTGTCCGTCGACATCGTCGACGATGATGTACGGGCTCTGGGACACGGCGCCACCCAGAGCGCTCGGCGGCTTCTGGAGATCATCGAACTCGCTCGCGCTCGCGGAGCCGAGCATGACCATCCCGTTCCCGAAGACGAGCTGGGCGTGGACGATGGTGTCGTCTTCGCCGGGCACGACGAGGTGCTTCTCGAATCCGAACGCCTCGCAGAGCCACGCGATGGCTGCCGCGGCATCGTGGTAACGCATGGTGGGAATCACCGTCGCCGTCGTGGTCTTTGCGTTTTCGGACAATGGCTCTCTCCTATGTGGTGCGTCGGTCCAATGTGGCCGTCTGACGGATCGGCGATCGGCGGCGGCCACGGGCGGCCGTCGGTCTGCGTCGCCTTGGTGGAAGGGCAATCCACATTGCTGGCTAGGCCCGTCGCAAGACCCAGATGGCGCAAAGGACGTCCGTACCGAGAATCTGCGTCTCACGTTCCTGCCTCGCCACATATTCGTCAATCAATTGCTCGAAGGCGGGGTGGCTGGCTCTGACGAGCCTCGCCCGCTGTCGGATCAGGTCGGTGTTCCTACGGTTGACCGATCGGGCCTGCTCCGCCGGGCAGATCACTTCCTGGGCGACCACGTCACCCCAAGCCGTCAATCGGCGAAGCGTCTCCGAGTGACCAGCATACCCTTCAGCCGACGGGAGGTGCGCCACACCGTCCGCCAGGAAGCCATCCTCGATCACGATGAACCCGCCCGCACGAACCAAGCTCCGAAGCCCTGCAACGGTCTGCTCATAGTCCCCCAACACCGGCCCGACGCTCAGCAGGAGGGCCACATCGTACTGCTCATCCTGCCCGAGCAGATTCCGAATGTCTCCCTGCTCGAAGCGACATCGATGGGAGACGCCTCGCTCCGTAGCCAGCGCCCGCGCGGCCTGCAGGAACGGCTGGAAGGCGTCGATGCCCTCGACTCGGACGCCCATCTGCTCCGCAAGGGCAACGGCCACCGCGCCCTTCCCGCATGCCAGATCGAGCACGGTGGAATCCGGCTCCACACCAACTGACTCAAGAGCGGCGACAACCTGGTCGGCCGAGGTACCCAACTCCCAAAGGTCGGCCAGGAGCTCTGGTAGGAGGGGCAAGAGTCGTACGTCGGCCTCCATCGCTTGCGCGACCGACTCGTCCAGGTCCAGCGTCATCGTGAAAACTCCATCCGGCGCGGCTCCGCCCAACGGGTTTGCCGGTCAGCTGCACGCCCTCTGGGGCGCGTTGGCTGCTGTAACTTGTTGGCTGGCCTTCGGACCAGCAGCGCACGCACCAGGCAACCCGGACCGCGGCCCTTTCGAACTTTCGAGCTCATGGC
>JACNJP010000063.1 GCA_014382465.1 Planctomycetota bacterium | reverse complement strand
GGGTCGGCCCGAACGTCACCGACATGATCGCCGAGGGGTCGCTCGCCATCGAGGGCGGGCTGCCCGCGGAGGACCTGGCCCTGGCCATCCATCCGCACCCGACCCTGTCCGAGGTCATCATGGAGGCGGCCGAGGACGTCCACGGCCTGGCGGTCCACGCCGCCAAATAGGCGGGTCCGCCCAACCGGCCCCGGCCGCCCCCCAGGATCCGCCTCGTGCCCTTCAGCACCGCGCCGCGTTTCGAGGTCGAGGACCTCGGGCGCTGCGGCTACCTGGAGGCCGGCGCCCGCATGCTGGCGGCGGTCGAGGAGCGGGCCGGCGGCGGCGACGCCGACCGGCTGCTGCTGGCCGAATTCGAGCCGGTCCTGACCGTCGGCCGCGGCGGCGACGCCCCGGACCGTTATGCGGGTCTTGGGATCCCGGTCCACGAGGTCCCGCGCGGCGGCAAGGCCACCTTCCACGGACCTGGCCAAGTGGTCGCCTATCCGGTGGTGTCGCTCGACGGACCCGCCCGCGACCTGCACGCCTACCTGTACGCCCTGGAGCAAGCCCTGATCCGGACCGTCGGCCGCTTCGGCCTCGCCGGCGGCCGCGACCCGCGCAACACCGGCTGCTGGGTCGGCGGCCGCAAGATCGCCGCGATCGGGGTGGCGGTGCGCCGCTGGGTGGCCTATCACGGGGTCGCCTTGAACGTGTCGACCGATCTGTCGTGGTTCCGGCGCTTCGACCCCTGCGGTCTGGAGCCCGACGTCATGACCTCGATGGCCGCGGAGCTCGGGGCCGAAGCCGCGCCGCCGTTCGCCGCCGTGAAGACCGCCCTGGCCGAAGAACTGACCGCCGCACTGCGCTCATGAAGAAGAAGGAAGCCCCCGACTCCTTGGACGCCGTCTTCCGGCCGCGCTCGATCGCGGTGGTCGGGGCGAGCCGCCGCCGGCACCAGATCGGCCACGAGATCGTCCGCAACCTAGTCGAGGGCGGCTTCACCGGCCCGGTCTACCCGGTCAACCCGACGGCGCCGGTGGTCCACTCGATGCAGTCCTACCCCAAGGTCTCCGCCATCCCCGGCGAGGTCGACCTGGCGATCATCGTGGTGCCGAGCCAGCACGTGCTGGCGGCGGCGCGCGACTGCGCCAAGAAGGGCGTCGGGGCGATCGTGGTGATCTCGGCCGGCTTCGCCGAGGTCGGCGGCGAGGGCAAGGAGCGCCAGGCGGCGCTCATGAAGCTGTGCCGCAAGCACGCCATCCGGGTGGTCGGTCCGAACTGCATGGGGGTGCTCAACACCGACCCCGAGGTGTCGATGAACGGCACCTTCGCCGCCACCACGCCGACCCCGGGCGGGGCGGCCTTCCTGTCGCAGTCGGGCGCGCTGGGCGAGGCGATCCTGGCCGACGCGCGGGCGCTGGGGGTCGGCATGAGCCAGTTCGCGAGCGTCGGCAACCGCGCCGACATCGGCCCGCCGGACCTGCTCGAGTACTGGGAGAAGGACCCGCGCACCCACCAGATCCTGATGTACCTGGAGTCGCTCGGCGAGCCCGAGCGCTTCATGGAGATCGCGCGGCGCGTCTCCAGGACCAAGCCGGTGATGGTGGTGAAGTCCGGCCGCACCGCCGCCGGCGCCAAGGCGGCGGTGTCCCACACCGGCTCGCTGGCCGGCTCCGAGGCCGCGCTCGACTCGCTCTTCAACCAGTGCGGCGTGCTGCGGGTCAACACCATGAAGGACCTGTTCGTCCACGCCCGCGTCGCCCAGGTCGGCCGGATGCCGGCGGGCAAGCGGGTTGGCATCGTCACCAACGCCGGCGGCCCGGCGATCCTGGCCACCGACGCCTGCGTCGCCGCCGGGCTGGAGATGGCCGCGCTGCGGCCGGCGACGGTGCGCAAGCTGAAGAAGGTGATGCCGCCGGAGGCCTCCTGGGCCAACCCGGTCGACCTCATCGCCAGCGCCGACGGCGAGCGCTTCGACCGCGCCCTGGCGGCGGTGGTGGCCGACCCGGAGGTCGACATGGTGATCGCGATCTTCGTGTCGCCGGTCATGATCGACGCCGCCGCGGTGGCGCGCGCCTTCCGCAAGCACGCCGCGGCCACCGGCAAGCCGTTCATCGCCTGCCTGCTGGGCAAGTCGCAGGGCGAGGAGGCGGCCGCGATCCTGGCCGAGGCCGGCGTCCCCAATTTCCGCTTCCCCGAGGACGCCGCCAACGCCCTGGCCGGGCTGTGGCGCATGGCCGAGCTGCGCCACCGCGACGCCACCCCGGCCCCGCCGCTGCGGGTGCAGCGCAAGCGCGGCCGCGAGGCGGTCGAGAGCGCGCTGGCCGCCGGCCGCGAATTGCTCAAGGGCGCCGAGCTCTACGACCTGCTGAGCGCCTACGGCATCCCGCTGGTGCCGACCCGCATCGTCAAGCGGCCGTCGCACGCGATCGAGGCCGCCGCCCGCATCGGCTGGCCGGTGGTGCTCAAGGTCGAGGCGCCCGGGGTGGTGCACAAGAGCGACCGCGGCGGCGTCATTCTCGACCTGCGCAACGCCGACGAGCTGATGATCGGCTGGCAGGAGCTCGAGCGGCGCTTCAAGGCGGAGTCTCCCGACATGCAGGTGCTGGTGCAGGCGATGCGCCGCGACGGCGTCGAGACCTTCTTCGGCACCACGACCGACCCGCAGATCGGCCGGCTGATCGCCTTCGGCCTCGGCGGCATCCACGTCGAGGTGCTCAAGGACGTGGTCTTCCGGCTGCACCCGCTGACGCCGGCCGACGCCTGGGAGATGGTCCAGGGCATCCGCGGCAAGGCCATGCTCAAGGGCGTGCGCGGCAAGCCGCCGGTCGACGAGGCGCAGCTCGTCGACATCCTGCTGCGCATGAACCGCATGCTGACCGACCTGCCCGAGATCCGCGAGCTCGAC
>JACNJP010000037.1 GCA_014382465.1 Planctomycetota bacterium | reverse complement strand
AGGGCCGGCGCCGGCAGGGGGGGGGGGGGGGGGCGCGGGGGGGCCGGGGGGGGGGGGGGGGGGGGGCGGGGGGGGGCGGCGGCGGGGGGCGGCGGGGGGGCGGGGGGGGGTCGGGGGTCGGGAAGCGGGCGGGCGGCGGGGGCCACGGGAGGCGGGCGGCGCCGGGGACCGCCTCTCGATGCCACCGGAACACCGGCTCGGCGCCGAGCTGCTCGGCGAGGCGCGCCAGCACCCCCGGCAGGAAGGCCGGCGGCCGGGTCGGCTGCGGGCTGTCGCTGTCGGGTTCCGGGGTCTCCCAGGCGAGCGTGGCGCGGGCCTCCTCGACCTTCCCTCGGAGCAGCAGCGGGCCGCCGGGACCGAAGCGGTCGAGGAACAGGCGGGCGACGTAGAGCGCGGCGTTCAGGCGCCGCAGATCGATCTCGAGGGTCATCGGCGGCCCGTCCCAGGCCAGCTCGGCGCGCGCGCCGTCCTGCACCGCCTGCTCCACCAAACGGCTGGCGATGCCCCGGCCGTCGAGCGTCTCCCGCCTCGGCCGGCCCGGCCGGGCCGCGAGCTCGAGGGCTTCGAGCAGGCGGTCCATCTCGCGGGCCGACTCCAGCGCCGGTCCGATCAGGCTGCCCTGGTCCTCGCCGCTCTCTCCCCGCAACAGCTGGAGATAGCCCGAGAGGCTCGCGAGCGGGTCCCGCAGGCCCTCGACGACGCCGGCCAGCATCTCGGCGGAGCCGGGCTCGCCGCCGCGCGGGCGGGAGCGGTGCAGCAGCACCTGCTCGAGGCCGCGCGGAGTCCAAGGCTCGGGCAGGAAGCGGACGTTCGGCAGGCTGAGCAAGGACTCGGCGCCCGCCAGCCCGCGGTCGCCGACCAGCAGCACCGCCAGCTTTTCCGGCGCCTCGCGCAGGATGTGATGGAGCAGCCGGAGGGTCGACAGGTCGGCGCAGTTGGTGGCCAGCACCAGCAGGTCGGCCGAGGCCGCCAGCGGCGGCCAGTCGTCCTTGGGGTGGACGGTGCGGAGCTCGGCCTCGGGCAGGATCGAGCGCACCCCGACCGCCAGCGGACCGGAGACGTCCGCGTCCAGGAGCAGCAGCCGGCGTGAGGGGGGAGCAGGATCCATCCAGAGAGACCCGATGATGACACTTCGGCGGGCTTAATTCACGGGCTTCGGACAGGAAGCTTCTTTTCCACGGTGCAGCGCAGCAGCCAGGGCACGGCCTCGCCCAGGTGGGCGCAGTAGAGGTCGGCCTCCTTGCCCTCCTCGGCGAGCTGCTGGCGCGCGGAGCGGCCCTTGCCGGTGCCGACCAGGACGCTCGGGAGGCCGAGCGCGGCGTAGGCCTGGAGGTCGCGCAGGTCGTCGCCGACCCCGGCGCTGCGGGCGAGGTCGATCTCGAAGTCCTCCATCGCCCGCTCCAGCAGCCCGGAGCGGGGCTTGCGGCAGCGGCAGCGGCGCCGGTGCGGCGGGATGCCGACGACGTGGTGGTGGGGGCAGTGGTAGTAGGCGTCCACCCGGGCGCCGTGGGCCGCCAACTCGGCGTCGATCTTGCCGTGGATCGCCAGCAGCGTGCCCTCGTCGAGCAGGCCGCGGGCGACCCCGGACTGGTTGGTGACCACGATCAGCAGGGCGCCGGCGCGGTGCAGCGCGGCGAGGGCCTCGGCGACCCCGGGCAGCAGCGCGGCGCGGCGCACGGAGTCCAGATAGGGGACCTCCTTGAGGATGGTCCCGTCACGGTCCAGGAAGATCGCCGGCTGGCCGGTCACGGCGAGAGTCTAGCAGCGGCGCCCGCTATCCTGAGTCGGATGAGCCGCGCCCGCCGCCAACTGCACGAGGAGGTCCAGTCCCGCCCCAGCGACGACCCGTGGATGGTCTTCAAGATCATGGGGGAATTCGTCGAGGGCTTCGAGGCCCTGCGCGACCTCGGGCCGGCGATCTCGGTCTTCGGCTCCGCCCGCACCGCCGAGGACGACCCCTGGTTCAAGGTCGCCCAGGACGTCGCCGAGCAGCTCGCCCGCCGCGGCTACTCGATCATCACCGGCGGCGGTCCGGGCATGATGGAGGCGGCCAACCGCGGCGCCAGGCGCGGCGGGGCGACCTCGGTCGGCCTGAACATCATCCTGCCGCACGAGCAGGATCCGAACCGCTTCCAGGACCTCGAGCTGACCTTCCGCTACTTCTTCGCCCGCAAGGTCATGTTCGCCAAGTACTCCTTCGGCTACGTCGTGATGCCGGGCGGCTTCGGCACCATGGACGAGTTCTTCGAGGCGCTGACCCTCATCCAGACCCAGAAGATGGAGAACTTCCCGATCGTCCTGATGGGCACCGAATACTGGGGCGGGCTGATCCGATGGATCAAGAAGACCATGATCGGCATGGGCACGATCTCGCCGGGGGACGCCGACCTGTTCTACCTCACCGACGACCCGGTGGAGGCGGCCACGGCGATCCAGCGGGCCCTCGAGGAGGGCAGCAAGATCAATCCGAAGTGGCGCCAGGGCCTGGTCAAGGCCCGCAAGCAGGCGGCCCAGATCAACGCCGCCAAGCGGCTGTCCCGGCGCCGCAACGGCGGCTGAGCCGGGTCAGGCGTCCTCGGCCTTGGCGCGGCCGAGGAAGTCGCCGGTGTCGGTGCTGATCTTGCAGTAGTCGCCGGCCTCGATGTACATCGGCACCCGCAGCTCGAGCCCGGTCTCGGTGACGGCGCCCTTCTTGTCGTTGGTGACGCTGTCGCCCTTGATGGCCATCTCGGCCTCGGTGACCAGCAGCACCACCGCCGAGGGCAGGTCGATCGAGATCGCCTTGGCCTCGAAGAAGGTCAGGGTGACGGTCTGGTTCTCCTTCACGTACTTCATCGATTCGCCGACGATGTCGGCGCCCAGGAAGTACTGCTCGAAGTTCTCGCTGTCCATGAAGACGTA
>JACNJP010000161.1 GCA_014382465.1 Planctomycetota bacterium | reverse complement strand
CCAAAGAGCAGACACTCCTCACCCGCAGGCGATGTGACCCATGGCGCAGCCGCGCTCGGGAGGGGGATGCGGACGAATGACGCAGATCAAGCCGCCGCCAGTGACCCGACCAGGGCGGGAACGGCGTAGGCGGCTCCGAGGACGTGGCGCGCTGGTTCGCGCGGCGGCGCGGGATCCCGGCCCAGAACCTCCTGCCGGTCGATTGCAGCAGCGGCACCAGCTACGCCTACAGCGGCCGCGCCGGCTGGGAGGCCTTCTTCGACGAGCTGGTCACGCCGATGCGCAACAAGGTGTCGAAGTGGAGCGACGAGGACCACATCCTCGGCTTCGTCTTCAGCTACGGCGTGCCCTACCAGCTCAGCAGCGTGCCCGGCAACCACGGCACGCGCTCGGTCGACCAGACCCTGATCACCCTCTGGACCCTCGGCGACCGGGTCACGCCGGCCTACATCACCTACGGGCATGTCGACGCCTACTTCGATCCGGCGCCCGGCTTCGGCACCGACCCCGGCCGCTTCGACCCGGCCGTCCACCGCCGCCAGGGCCTGCGCACCTACCTGGTGTCGCGGCTCGACGGCCTCGACAGCCAGCACGCCGTCGAGCTGGTCGAGATGGCGCTCTACGGCGACGCCTACCTGTCGCCGCTGCCGGGCTACTACGGCGGCAACGCCTACTGCGACACCCGCTACGGCGCCTACTCCTGGGCCGACCTGGCCGGCTACCCCTTCGGCCACGACACCTACGCCGACGCCGACAAGGACATGGCCTACGGGCGGCAGTGGATGGAACAGGCCGGCTTCCCGCTGTGGTGGGAGCCCTTCGGCACCGAGATCGGCGAGGCCGGCGCCGCCTGGGACGGCGGCGGTTCGGCGCTCTACGCCCCGGACGCGATGTTCTACGAGGGCTGGTACAACTACAACACCTACCACGACGCCTGGGACTGGATGGTCGGCAGCGCCGCCTGCGACCTCAACTCGAACTCGGTGGCGCGGATCCGGCAGGCCAACCCCGGCACCTTCCTCGGCGAGTCCTTCCAGCGCGGCCTGGCCTGCGGCCCGGGGGTGATCGCCGAGCCCTACCTCAACGGCCACGCCTACCCCGAGGTCTTCGCCCACTACCTGGTGAACGGCTATCCCTTCGGCGAGGCGGCCAGGATCAGCGACCCCAAGGCGAAGTGGGTCGGCATGTACGTCGGCGACCCCTTCTACCAGCCCCTGCGGAGCGGCAAGGTCGCGCTGCTCGACACCGCGGCGCCGCCGCCCTGCGCAGTGCTGGAGGCGGCGGCCACCGGCGTGGCGGGGGAGTGGGCGGTCCGCACCGCCCTGCTGCCGGCGCCGGGCTCCCTGCCCGAGCTCGGCCGCATGGAGCTGCACTTCGGGCCCGACCCGGCCTACGGCGGCAGCGCCGCGGCGGTCGACGACCGGCCGCGGGTCTTCCACACCGCCTACTTGAGCGGCCTCGGCGCCGATGAGCTGGTCCACTACCGGCCCGATTACACCGACCCGGTCGGCAACACCGGGACCGGACCCGAGCGGGTCCTGCACACCGCGCTGGACACCCAGCCGGTGGTGGCCTGGATCGACGCGCCGTCGCAGACCGTGCCCGCGTTCACGCCCTTCGAGGTCGAGGTGGCGATGGGCGCCGCCGGCGGCTTCGCCGCCTTGACCCGCCGCAGCGTCACCGTCACCGCCGCCCACATGGGCTGGTTGCAGCTCGACATCAGCGCCCTCTTCGCCGGACCGCAGGCGACCCGCTACCCGTCGGCCGACGGCGCGCTGTGGGCGTCGCGGCTGACCGTGGCCGCCGGCCTCGCCCCCGGCAGCTACCTGATCGAGGTGGCCGCCGATTCGGCCCTGGGCGGTGACCTCGACAGCGCCACGATCCTGGTGCAGTAAGGCCCTGGCAGAGAAAACGGCCCAGGAAGGCTGAATCCGGGGCCTAAGGGACGATCCGGACCTCGGCCTCGGCCAGGCCCAGGTGCGCCGCCACCGCCCGGGCCTCGCGCCGGACCCCGGCGAGGTGCCGGGAGGCGCGCCAGCGGCTGAGCGGCTCGACCTCCACCATCAGGCGCTTCGCGGTCTTCTTGTGCGACCAGATGGCGACCACCCGGCCGCGGGCGATCACGGTGGCGGCGACGAAGGCGCCTGCCCGCCAGATGCGCTTGCGGTCGGCTTCGTCCGGCACGGTCCAGCCCTTGTCCGCGTGGGCCATCAGCAGGCAGTCCCACAGCGGCAGCAGGCGCAGCGGCCAGTCCTTGGTCGAGCGCGGCGCGGGCCGCGACAGCTCCTCCAGGTCGGCCGCCAGGGCCAGGAGGTCCTCGCGGTCACCGCAGCGCAGCGCCGCCAGCTGCCCGGCGGTCCGGAGGACGTCCAGCCAGCCGCGCACCTCAGGCGCCCGGGCGTTGAAGAAGTGGGCCAGGTCGCGCGGACTGGCCGGTCCGTGGACCGCGAGGTATCGGCGCGCCAGCGCGGTCGCCGCCGGCAGCGGGTCCAGCTCCACGTCGGTCCAGGGCAGCCCGGGGTAGGCCTCGCGTCGCAGGACGTAGCTCTGCTGGCTGCCGCGCTTCGGTCCCATGCAGCAGTCGCCGCGGTTCGCCAGCACCCACACCAGGCGGCCGGCGGCGAAGGTCTCGGCCCGCATCTGGCCGGCGACGTGCTCCTCCACCTGGCGCAGGAAGGCCGCCGGCAGGAGGTCCTCCAGGTCGCTGCGGCACAACGGCTGCTCGGCCTGCGCCATCCGCCTCAGCGCCTTCTTCAGCGTGGCCTGGTCCGGGAGCGGCCCGCGGCGCCCGCCCGGCGCCCACTGGGAGCGGGCCGCGATCACGGCCGCCCAGTCGGCCGCGGCGTCGTAGAGGTGCAGCGTGTCGCGCTGCCCCCAGGTGCGCACCAGGTCGCGGCCGGGCTCGAG
>JACNJP010000086.1 GCA_014382465.1 Planctomycetota bacterium | reverse complement strand
CAGGAAGCTCCCAAGCCGAAGGCCGAGAAGCCGCAGAAGGTCGAGGAACCCCAGGCCAGACAAGAGGACAGCGATCTCATCGAGGTCACTCTTGGCGAGGGTCAGGTGGTCCAGATGACCCGTGAGGCGGTGATCGAGTCGGCCAGGCTGGGGATTCTGGTCGGAGACCGTCAGATGGCGGAGAACGCGATCCACTTGGAACACTTCGCGGAGGGCAATCCCAGGGCAGCGCAGGCGATTGGTGCAATCATCAAGAACCCGGCCTTGGCGGATGTCATCCTTGCAGCGGGGGGCCAGGAGGAGAGCGAATCCGCCGAGGGAAGCGATGACCCGGCGATGGCCGCGGTTCTCAGGGAGATCAAGTCGTTGCGCTCCGAAATCGCCGCCGTCAAGGGCGGAGATGGCGGCAACGGCCAGCCCCCGGAGGACAAGTTCGCGGCGCAGTTGGGCTCAGTCGTCAAGAGATTCCCCGCCCTGGGGAGCTTCCCACAAGGTGCTTTGAAGGATGCGGTGCAGTTCCGGATGGCTTCCGGGATGACCATGACCCAGGCGGTCGCCTCCTTGGCGGCTGAACAGGGCAAGGTCTCGACGGAGGAAGCCGGCAGGGCTGTGGCGCGGGCCAAGCGGGCCTCGAACCTGAGAGGGGTCGGTGGCGGCGGCGGAACGGGACCCACTTCGTTGAAGGGCCCCAAGAAGCTCGGCGCGGACGATCTCAGCAAGGGAGGGGTCCTCAGGGCCGCGATGGAGCACCTTTACGGAAACTGATCGTCAGACCGCCAGCAGGAGACACCTAGATGTCCTTTGCGAACACGAGTTGGACCACCGCCGACTTCGATTCAATCCTCAAGGATTTCTACTTGGGGCCGGTTCAGGACACCCTGAACAACAAGACCGTCCTCCTCAACCGGCTTTCCGGTGATTCCGAATACGTCTCGGGCCGGAACATCATCATCCCGATGCGGATCGGCCGGAACGAGGGGAGGGGCGCCGCCGGCAAGGGAGGCAAGCTGCCGAACCCGGGCCAGCAGGAATACGACAACCTGTCGTTCCCTGTCACCTACTACTACATGCGGATGATGTTCCCGGGCCCGGACATGAAGGAGGCGCGGAACGACCGCGGCGCCTTCATGCGCCTGATGGACTCCGAGATCAACAACTGCATCCTCGACGGCAAGCACGAGTTCAACCGGATCATCCACGGGAACGGCTCGGGCGCCCTGTGCAAGGTCACGACCGACTCGGTCACTTCCCAGGTCGTGGAGGACCCGGGCGGCTTCGACAACCCGTCGCTCGGCACCCTGTTCATCCGGCCCGGCATGATCCTGGCCGCCTGCGACTCGTCCGGCGTCTTCACGGACAATGTGACGGCGACGGTCACGACCGTCACGCCCTCGACGCAGACCATCGTGTTCGACCAGGACCCGGTGACGACCGCCGGCGACTACTTCGTGACCTACAACGGAGACGCCGGGACCACGACTCCGAGTGCCGCCGACACCGGCTGGGACAACGAGATGATGGGCATCGCGGGGATCATCGACGATGCTGACCCGCTCTCCCGCAGCCTCCAGGGCGTGGCCGTGTCCGGCAACGACTGGTGGAAGGCGAAGGTCATGGACAACGGGGGCACCACCCGCCCGCTGACCCTGGACCTGCTCCAGCAGTCGGAAGACGAGCTGGACATCTACGCGGACGCCTCCCCGACCATCCTGCACAGCGCCCACAACCAGCGCCGGAAGTATCTCGACCTGCTCGAGGCCAACAAGCGCTACGTGAACAGCCTCGTGCTGGACGGTGGCTTCAAGGCCCTCGAATACAACGAGGTGCCCTGGACCGTGGACAAGGACTGCGTGGATGGCCGGATCTACTTCCTCGACGAGGACGTGATCGGTCGCTTCGAGATGAGCGACTTCTTCTTCCTCGACAAGGACGGCTCGATCCTGAGCCGGGACAGCGACCGCGACATCTACCAGGCCACCATCGCCTACTACGGCGAGTGCGGCACCTTCAACCGGAAGCGGGGCCTCCTGCTGACGGACCTGGAGACCTGATCCAGGCTTGGGCCCCGGGTTTCGGCCCGGGGCCCACCCCACCTACCCCCGACTACCGCAGGGGGCCAACCACAGGCCAATGGAGTAACAATGCCTGGAATCACTGAACGACAGTTTCGCAAGGGGGGCTCGGGCCTCCGCAACTTCGAGTTCATGGTGTGGGGGGCGGACACCGCCGCCTCGCGCCAGTTCATCTTCACCGCGGCCGACGCCTCGGCGCTCTCGACCGGAGCGCAGACGCTCGCGGAGGACAAGGTCCCGGTCGCCCGGCAGCTCTCCTTCTACCTCGCCACGGCGGCCGGAGGCAGCGACCGGACCATCGTTGCGACCATCCACGGCCTCAACCAGTTCGGGGACGTGGTCTCGGAGACCATCACCTTCTCGGCGGTGGCCGGCTCGGCCACCACCAGCCAGCTCACGGCGAACATCTACCAGAAGGTGCGAGCCCTGACCCTGGACACCCTCACCAACACCGGCGCCGACGAGCTTTCGGTGGGCGTGTTGGTGGACCAGGCCGCCAACATCAACCCCGAGGACATCTACTACGGCATCCCGGTCAAGATCCGGGACGTGGACGACCTGCTCGGAGGCATCATCCTGGAGGCCACCACCTGGGGGCTCGTCGCCGAGGACGACCTGACCGTGGACACCGACATCATGGGCGTCAAGTTCGCGGCCGGGGTGGCGCCCGACGGGGGTGACGACCGCTTCCTGGTCATCAAGGGCCATACCTCCTGGTGATGCCATGAGGGGGCACGAGGGCTTCATTGCCAAGCTCAAGCGGTTCGACCGCCGCCTGACGGTGGAGCCCGACGCCAAGTGGGGCGGCGGCGTCTCCAAGCTCATGCTCACGGAC
>JACNJP010000038.1 GCA_014382465.1 Planctomycetota bacterium | reverse complement strand
GTGGGTCGGGTTGATGACGACGTTGCCGTCGATCCAGCCCAGGCGCACGGCCCCATCGGGCCGAGGAAGGGGATGTCGGAGATGTGCAGCGCGGTGAAGGCCGCCACCATCGACAGCGCGTCGGGCTCGTTCTCCTGGTCGAAGGACAGCACCGAGGACATGATCTGCACCTCGCTCTGGTAGCCCTCGACGAACATCGGGCGCACCGAGCGGTCGGTGACGCGCATGGCCAGCACTTCCTTGAGGCTGGGGCGGCCCTCGCGGCGGAAGAAGTTGCCGGGGATCTGGCCGGCGGCGTAGGTCTTCTCGCGGTAGTCGACGGTCAGCGGGAAGAACGGCAGGTCACGCGGACCTCCGTCCACCACCGCGGACATGACCACGGTCTCGCCGTAGCTGACGATGACGCAGCCGTTGGCTTGCTTGGCGACCCAGCCCGTCTCCAGGGTCAGGGTGCGTCCGCCGATCTCGCGCGAGACCGAGCAGACCTTGGGGTTTTTTGAAACGGTCATTTCGTAGTTTTTTCTCTCTGTATTCCGCAATGGCCGGGCGGCGCCGCGAGGATGGATTCCCTCCGCGGGGCCTGCGGCCGGATGGCGCAGCGGGCCGCACCGGGTTGGTGTCGCCGGCTGCCGACCGGGGTCATCCCCGGATCCCGAGCTCCGCGATCACCTTGCCGTAGCGCTCCGCGTCGACCCCCTTCAGGTAGCGCACCATCTTGTTGCGCTTGGCCACGAGGCCGATCAGGCCGCGGCGGGTCGAGACGTCCTTCTTGTTGACCTGAAGGTGCGCGGTCAAGTTCTTGATGCGCTCGGTCAGGATGGCGATCTGGACTTCGGCGGAGCCGGTGTCGCCCTCGGAGCGGGCGAATTTGGCCACGATCGTGGCCTTGATTTCTTTGCTGACGGACATGAAACCTCCTGTGGAGTCGCGTCGGGATGGGCTCGAGGCCCGGGACGCCCGTTTCCCAGAACAGGGGTTCTCCAGGAAATGGGTCGGGAGAGTATAGCGGCGGCCGGGGCAGCCCGCTGCCCCGGCGACCGGCCCCTGGCGCGCGCCTACAGCGCCGGCGGTGCGGGAAGCGGGGCCAGCAGGGCCTCGAAGAGGCGCTGGACCAGGATGTCCCGGCGCAGCTCGGGGACGGTCGCGGCGTACTCAGAGGGGCTCAGGCGCAGCTCCTGGTCGACCCCGACCTGGGCGACGATGCGCCCGGCCTCGTCGTACAGCACCCCCACCACCCGCGCCTGGAGCACGCCCTGGCTGGCCGCCCGGACGTCGTTCCAGCGGCCCACCCGCAGCGCCAGGACCCCGGCCTCCGGCAGCCGCAGGGAGGAGGCGGGGACCGCCGAGGCCGACGCCTGGTCGACGTAGCCGGCGGCCAAGGGGGTGAAGCCCCGGTCCATGAGGGCCTTGCGGGCGAAGCCGCGCAGGTCCTCGACCGGCACCAGCCCGGCGGTGGGCTCGACCTCGATCGCCAGCACGGCGATGTTGGCCGGCGCCCTGTCCTGGACCACCCGGACCGCAAGCGGCTCGGCGTTCGGGCGCGCGTCGGGCGGCAACACGCAGGCGGCCGGAGCCAGGAGGACGAGGAGGACGATCGGGAGGAGGCGGGGCATCGGGCTCAAGGCAGGAGGACGGAGAAGGCGGTTCCGGGAACGGACAGGGTCCAGCCTAGGTTGTCCCGCCGGAGCTGGCGGAAAAAGATGCCGGACGGGGTGAAGGCGGGAGGCAGCTCGAAGGTCTCGACTTGAAGGGTCCACATGTTGCCCGGGTCGGGGGGCGGGGGGGGGTGGGCGGAGGGGGTGGAGGGGTTGGGCTGGAGCGAGGGCGGGTGGAAGCTGCCGGCGGTGGAGGCGGCCGGCAGCCAGACCCCCCGCTCGTTCTCGACCAGGTCGTTGTCGACCAGGATCGGGCGGTACCAGTCGCCGTTCCCCGCCAGGCTGTGGCTGAAGCTCAGGGCGACGTTCGGCCAGGTCTGGGCGCCGGTCGGGCCGAGCGGCAGGGAGATGTCGGGGAGCACCACCGGGGTCAGACCGGGGGCGGCGACCGCCAGGACTTCGACCCGGCGCAGGGCTTCGTCGCCGTCGCTGTCCTGGGCCCAGATCTGGACCCGGGTGGTGGCGAGGTCGGCGCCCTCCCCCACCGCCAGGGTGTGCAGGGCCTGCTCGAGCTCGGTGGCGGCGTTGGTGAAGGAGATGGCGCCGGTGCCGGTCACCGCCACCCCGGTCATGCCAGGGATCACCGAGAGGTTCGAGACGCTCTTCTCGACCGTCGGAGTGTTGAAGTTGGCGCCGGTGGTCAGGGTCAGCGGGAAGATCCAGTCGCTCGAGCTGACGCCGGCGAAGGAGCTGGGCACCATCTGAAGGAGCGGCGCGACGGTCGGACCGCCCGAGCCGTCGGTGGCGTCGACCAGCACCCGCGGGTCGATGGCGAAGAGGTCAAAGTAGCGCCCGGTCACCGGATCGCCGCCGTAGGCCTCGACGTCGTGGAAGGCGGCGAACCAGCCCGGTCGGTCGGGAAGGACGCCGACGCTGCTGAAGCCGAGCGGCAGGGCGATGTCCCGCATCGAGTCCGGGTCGAGGGTGGCCGAGTCCAGCGTCAGGAGCGGGCTGACGAACCGGCCGGTGCCGCCCGCCACTCCGCCGACCGCCGGGGCCACGGTCCGCGCCGGCGGCACTCGCTCGCGCAGCGGCACCGACAGCACCGAGCTGTCGATCCCGGCGACCGTCACGGTGTGGTAGCTGGGGTGGACGATGGTGACGGTCTGGGCGCCGGCGCGGGCGCCCGGCAGCAGGCTGTCGTTGAAGACCACCGAGCCGCCCGAGCCGGTGGAGGCGGAGTCCTCGTTGGGCGTTCCGCCGGAGTCCTCGATGTAGACCGTGGCGCCCCCGACCGGCCGCAGCCCGCGGGCGTTGAAGG
>JACNJP010000453.1 GCA_014382465.1 Planctomycetota bacterium | reverse complement strand
GGGCCTGCCCGCCCCCCTCCGGCGCCGCCGGCCCCCCCCGCGCCGAGGCCGCCGAGTGGCCGGGCGCCGCCGCCGCCTCCCGCACCGGCGGCCCCCGGGCGAGGCCCCCCGGCGGCCGCTCCCTGGTCGCCTACACCGCCCACGGCGAGAAGCAGACCCGCCTCGAAGGCCGCCGGCCCGAGCACCAGGTCGACGTCTACGCCCAGGTCTACGACGCCGACGGCGAGGCCGCCGGCGAGCGCTTCCTGTTCAACCGCGAGACCGACGGCGAGCAGACCCTGCAGGTCGGCCTCAACGCCCGCCACGCCGTCTGGTCCGGCCTGGACCAGGTCGCTCTGGCCTGGCACGGCCGCATCGGCGAGGACGCCCGCGGCGTCGGCCTGAGCTTCCTGGCTCCGGAGTCGCTGGACCCGGCCGCGCCGCCCTTCATCGCGCCGCTGGCCGCCTGCCAGGGCGTGACCCTCGCCGACCTCGACGCCCAGCTCGCGCCGCCGGAGTGGGACGTCAACTGGGTCGACGACTCGCACGCCCCGAACCCCGGCCCGCAGGGTCCGGACTTCGGCTTCACGGCCTTCACCTCGACCGGCTGGAACCCGCCGGACCCGGACTTGGCCGTCGGCATGAACCACATCGTCGCGGTGGTCAACGTCGACATGCTGATCTTCGACAAGCTCGGCAACCAGACCTACAGCACCGCGCTCGAGCCCTTCTTCAACACCTCGGGCTTCGTCTTCGACCCGGTCGCGCTCTTCGACGAGCACAGCGGCCGCTACATCGTCGGCGCGGTCGAGCACCTCGGCAACACCGACCGCTACCACATCGCGGTGTCGACCTCGGGCGACCCCTCGAGCGGCTCGTTCCACAAGTACGCCTTCGACGTCAACTCGATCTGCGACTTCATCGACTTCCCGAACCTCGGGGTCGGCTCGGACGCCATCTACCTGGTCGCCGACTGCTTCGGCAGCGGCCGCAACTACGTCCACATCATGGAGAAGGGCCCGATGCTCTCGGGCGGGACGCCGTTCAAGACCAGCTACCTGAACGAGAACGCCATCGTCTCCACCGGCGCGACCCACAACTACGACGGCGGCGGCGTCGGCTACGCGGCCAGCACATACGCCCGGGGAACGCCGTACATCCGCCTCTACGGCTTCGAGAACACCCTGGCGCCGACCAAGAGCTCCTTCGACCTCAACGTCGGCAGCTTCTCAAGCCCGCCGGACGCCGAGCAGCTCGGCACCTCGAACCGCGCCGACACCATCGACCACCGGATCAAGAACGGCGTGGTCCGCAACGGCCACATGTGGCTGGTCCACTCGGTGGCCGGCAACGACGGCGCCGCCAAGTCGCGCTGGTACCACATCGACCTGCGCGGCTGGCCGACCGGCGCGCTGAACCCGGTCCTGGTCGAGTCCGGCGACGTCGACGAGGGCTTCAATGTCGACACCTGGTTCGGCGACATCAACGTCGACGCCAGCGGCAACATGGCGATCGCCGTCAACCGCTCGTCCTCGAGCGAGTACATCGGCATCTACCGCAGCTTCCGCATGGCCACCGACCCGGCCGGCACCGTGCGGCCGGGGGTCGAGATGCAGACCAGCACCTCGCCCGAGGGCGGCAGCCGCTGGGGCGACTACTCCGGCCTGGAAGAGGATCCGGCGCAGCCGGGCAGCTTCTGGAACCACCACGAGTACCGCACCTCGAGCTGGCGGACCTGGATCGGCCACTTCGAGCTGGACCTCGGCCTGCGGCTGACCGCCACGCCGCTGGTGCGCGGAACCACCGCCACGCTCACCGGGAGCAACGCCAACGACGGCGAGAAGGTGTGGTTCCTCTACAGCCTCGCCGGCCAGGGCTCGGGCCCGTGCCCGCCGCAGCTCGGCGGCCTGTGCCTCGACATCATCAACCCGATCACCATCGTCGGTTCGTCGATCTCGAGCGGCGGCGCCGCGACCTACCTGGTGTCGATCCCGCCCGGCGCGCCGCTGATCCCGGTGTGGATGCAGGCGGTCGTGCAGCGGGGCATCGGCAACGTCGACTCGATCAAGTCGAACGTCCACGCCACTTCGATTCAGTAGTCGGGTTCAGGGTGGATTCTTCGGGCGGTATCCTTCGGGGTGCCGCCCGCTCTGCTTGGTCTTGCTTCGCGGGTCGCGGAGCCGACCCGCAGGCTCAGACCGAGCGAAGCGCTCTCACGCCGCCTGCGGGTCGCTCCGCGACCCGCGAAGCCAGACCAAGCAGAGCGGGCTCCAGCCGCCAGATTGAAGGGGGGGATTGAGGGGTTCTCTGGATCGAGATGGGAGTCGCTCCGGCGATTCTGGGAGTTGGCAGGAGGGGATCTTTCCTTGGTGCGGCCGGATGATTTTGTCGTCCTGCCGCCCGCGGCCGTTGTGGTTGGCCTCCTGTAAATTGGCGTCCAATGCGTCGAGGACCCCGGCACTCCTTTTCAATCGGAACCACGGCCCTTTCTGCTCTTTTCTTGTCAGGCTGTTCCAATCCTGATGGCCAGAGGTTCATCGCCTCGGGCAACGGTCCGTCTCAGAACACAGTAGAGGGGCGGCTTAACCGTGAGACGGATGAAGCCTCGGTTTTGAGAATGGCGACCTCCTCAATTGAAGCAGTGCTTTCTCAGCGCGAGGTCGGTTGGGAAGGGACTCAATACTCTCTGTCGTCCTTTTCTCATCCGCGAGATTTCAAGGACAAGGTAGGCGACCACTTGTCTTCGAAGAAGCGGAGCCTCCCCGTTGTGGGCTCGAACGAAGTACCTACAAGCCCGATTCTCGAGGGCAGGGCCTTCCTTCTCCTCGGACCGATCACCGAACAGGGTGGAATTACGACCGTCGCAATTTCCTTCTATGCCGGAACCGAGGCAGGGACCTCATGGGAAGCTAAATATCAGAGGGGTGATGATGGCCTCTTTGAAATGATCGGTTTCGAGATCGTATCCATTTCGTGATGTCCCGCTGGCCAGCTTTGGTCCATTCGGCGAACTGCCCCTCTTCTACCTGACCCGCTGTCCTGTGCCCGCGAAGCTCGCAGGGCAGGACCATTGCCTTACAGGGTCTCTCCGAGATATGGAATGGCACACCAGGCGCAGTAGAGCATGAGGCAAGAATGGAAGATGAAGTTCGCCCTCCACGATGGGCGGCGCCAGGCGATCCAACCGACAAGCAGCGTGAGCACTAGACCGGCGACGGCCTGGGACGCCAAACACGTCGTGGTTCCGCGCCCCTGGAATTGGATGCCAGGCTCCCATCCGAGCACGAGGAACAGCGGGACCAGGCCGATGAGCAGATACACCAGGATCGGCGTGCGCCTGGGGATGCCGGTCTCGGACCGGCGCAGGTGCCTCAGCCAGAACCAGGTCAAGATCGCTGGAGGAAGAGCGAATGCGGGAAAGGCGAACTCAGAAACCACGCTGCCCATTCCCGCCGCTTGCAACCAACTCAACAGGACCAGGCCAGGGACCCAGGAGAACACCAAACATGGAGAAGTCGGCGAGGGATTCCAGTCGGAAGCGGACTGGTACGCCACCAAGCCGACCAGGACGGAACTGACGAGGGTCATGAGGCCTGCCCCCCCCACCCTCCGGTCCCCGTTTCCGATTGATGAGCGACTACCACGCCAAGCCCGCTCTGTTCCGTTCCCCGATCACCCCCTCAGCCCCCTCCAACGAGGGGAAACGGCCGCCGCCGCCAGGGTCGCGCAGCGACCCGCGCGCGGCGTGAGAGCGCTTCGCTCGGTCAGAGCGCGCGGGTCGCTGCGCGACCCGCACACGACCATCATTCCCAGTACCCACCGGGACGATAGGTCGCGAAGTACCACAGGTGCCCCTCGGGGTCCCGGACCATGTACCCCCGCGAGCCGTGGTCCTCGTCATTGAGCTCCTGGACGACCTCGGCGCCGGAGGCGACCGCGTGGTCGTGGTGGGCGTCGGGATCGGCGACCTGGACGGAGAGGGCCTGGGTGGTGCCGCCGAGCGCCTGCGGGCTGAGCCGGCCCTGGTCCGGGCGGGCGGAGCTCACCATGACGACGCCGGGGCCGTAGCTGAGCTCGGAGTGGAGGATGGTGCCGTCGGGGCCGGGCACGATCAGGCGCTGGGTGAAGCCGAAGACCCGGCACAGCCATTCGATGGCCGCCGGCGCGTCGTCGTAGGAGAGGCTCGGGTAGATGCCGGTGGAGGATTCCATGCGGTCGCGGAGGCTTTATTCCGGCTCCTCGGATTTCCAGCGGACGGTGTAGAAGGGCTGGTCGAGGGTCAGGCGGCAGAGCACGACGTCCACCGGCTCGCCGCCGACGGCCTGGGACACGTGGCGCGCCAGACCGTGCGTGTAGCGGACCGCTCCGTCGGCCTCGCCGTCGGCCTCGATGGCGGCGATCGAGTCCTGGTTGTCGTTGCACAGTCGCAGCGTCAGCCGACCGTCGACGCGGTCGATCTGCTCGGGCAGGTCGGAGGCGAAGTTGTAATTGGCGGCGATCATGGCCTCGAAGGCCTTCTGCGCCGTGGCGGCGTCCACCGCGTCGCTGCGGAACATCGTCGCGGCGCCGAGCGGTGTGTCCTGGCGGAGCTCGGTTCCCCAGCCGCCGCCGCAGGCGGAGAGCGTCAGGATCAGCAGGAGAGGGACAGGGTGGGCGAAGCGCATGCTGGATTCAGGGCGGGAGGATTCGAGCCGGATCTCAGAGCAGGAAGTAGAGGAGGAGGAGGATCGCGGCGAGGAGGAGAATGCCCCAGACGAGGACTCCCTTGTCTTCATTCATGAGTGGACTCCTGGGCTAGGCGCGCGAGGTGAATCGGCGCGGGTTCGGTGACCGGCCGGCGCACCGCGGGGCGCTGCCGCCGGCTCACAGCTGGTAGATCTGGATCAGGTTGACGCAGGTGTCCTCGAAGACCGCGAGGGTGACCGGCCCCATCTCGGCCGGCGGGCCGCGGAAGACCACTCCGGCGACCAGGACGCTGTTGAGCTTGATGTGCATGGCGTGGGGGCTCCGTTTCAGCCTGGGCTGGGTGGTGCGGACATCCTAGCAGTCCGGAGCGGAGCGATAATTCTTGCCACGGCGGGAGCCAGCCCCGGGCCGCGGCCCCGCCCGCGCGGCCTACTTGTCCTTCTTGGCCACCGCGGCGAAGGCCAGCAGCAGGCCGACCGCGATCCCGATCAGCCAGGTCAGCAGCAGCAGCAACGCCCGCGGCATCGTGACCGTGATGAAGAGGATCTTGGTGTCCACCGCCGTCGTGTTCTGCATGACGAGGATGACGACGAGCACCGCGAGGACGGCGGCGGTGATGAGCTTGAGCTTCTTCATGGTCTGGACCTCTCTTCAAGCGGCGTGATAGCCCGGGGTCGCGGGAGCGCGACGCCCAGGTCCGGATCGAGCCGGGTCACGAGCTCGCCAAAATCCCGGCGCACATCCTCGGTGTGGGATGGCCGGCCGATGACCTCGTGCTTCATCCGGGGTGCGACGGCTCAGCCCTCCGGCGCCGCCTCGGATCCCGCAGCGGATCCCGCAGCGGATCCCGGCGCGGGGGCCGGCGCGGCCTCCGCCGCCGGCGGCTCGCCGCCGTGCTCGGCCCAGGCGCGGGCTTCGGCCTCGCTGGCCAGGAACCAGCGGTCCTGCCAGCCGTCGCCGGCGCGCTCCTGGACCACCCACATGGTCTCGTAGGCGAAGGTGGTGCCGGCCTTGAGGCCGCGGGCCACGGCCTCCTTGCGGTTGAGCAGACGACGTTCGGTGCGGAATGCGCTCATCACCGCACCAGTATGGCCTCGGCGCCCTGCGCCGGGAACACGACCCGGCCGCCGAAGATCGTCATCTCGACCTCGATGGCGTCGAACTCCGCCACCGGCGCGGTCATCGGGTCGCCCGACAGCAGCACCAGGTCGGCGCGCTTGCCGACGGCGATCGAGCCGAGGTCGGCCTCGCGGAAGGCGGCGAAGGCCGGCCACAGCGTCAGGTGGAGCAGGGCCTCCTCACGGTCCATGCGCTGCTCGGGGTGCCAGCCGCCGGCCGGGGCGCCGTCGGCGTCCACCCGGGCGACGGCGGCGCGGAAGGCGGCCAGCGGGTCCAGGCGCTCCACCGGGGCGTCGGAGCCGCCGCACACGATCACGCCGCTGTCGAGCAGCCAGCGCCAGGCGTACGCGCCGCGAACGCGCTCCGGCCCGAGCCGCTCCTCGGCCCACGGCATGTCGCTGGTCTGGTGCTGGGCCTGCATGGCCGGGATCACGCCCAGACGGGCGAAGCGCTCCGCGTCGGCGCGCCGCAGCACCTGGGCGTGCTCGACGCGCAGGCGGGGGTCCTGCACCGGCACCGCCTCGAGCGCCGCCTCGTAGGCGTCGAGCACCAGGGTGTTGCCGCGGTCGCCGATGGCGTGGACGCCGACCTGGAAGCCGGCCCGCAGCGCCGCCTCGGTGATCTCCTGGATCCGCTCGCCGGGCGTGATCACCAGGCCGCGGTTGCCGGGCTCGTCCGAGTAGTCCTCGTGCAGCGCCGCGCCGCGCGAGCCGAGCGCGCCGTCGACGTAGAGCTTGACCGAGCGGACGGCGATGCGACCGTCGCCGTCGAGATCCGCGGCCGGCCCGCGCGCGAACCAGTCCGCCAGCAAAGCGGCGTCCGAGCCGTTCAGCATGACGTGCCAGCGCAGCGCGAAGCGGCCGCGCGCGGCCAGCCCGGAGAGGGCGTCGATGGTCTCCTGGCCGACCCCGGCGTCGTGGAAGCTGGTGATGCCGCGGCGGTGCAGCTCCTGGATCGCCCGAGAGGCCCAGCGCACCGTGGCGCCCGCGTCGGGTGGCGGAACGGCGCGCTGGACCAGGCTCTCGGCGGTGTCCACGAAGACGCCGCTGGGCTCACCGTCGGCGCCGCGCAGGATCCGGCCGCCGGGCGGGTCGGGGGTCATGCGGGTGACGCCCGCGGCCTTCATCGCCGCGGCGTTGGCGAGCAGGGCGTGGCCGTCCACCCGCGTCAGCACCGCCGGCCGGTCGGGCAGCGCCGCGCTCAGGGCTTGGTGGCTCGGGAAGGCGGTGTCGGCCCAATCGTTCTGGTCCCAGCCGCGGCCGAGCAGCCAGGCGTCCGGCGGAAGCTGGGCGGCGCCGGCGACCGCCCGCGCCACCACCTCCTCGTAGCTGGCGGTGCCCACCAGGTCGACCCGCTCCAGCGCCGCGCCGATGCCCAGCAGGTGGGCGTGGCCGTCGGCGAGGCCGGGCAGCAAGGTCCGGCCCGCCAGGTCGATCCGGCGGGTACCCGGCCCGATGTAGGCCTCCAGGCCGTCCTCGTCGCCGCAATAGACGAAGCGGCCCCCCCGGATCGCCAGGGCCTGGACCCGCGGCTGGCCTGCCTCGGCGGTGTGGATCGGGCCGCCCCAGAGGACCAGGTCAGCCGGCTCCTGCGGCTCGGGAGCGGTGCAGGCGGCGAGGGAGGCCGCGAACGGCAGCAGCATGGACCGGAACATGCGGCCAGGATAGCCCGACGGCAGTTACCGCTTCGAAACGTCGGCGTTTCCCGGATCCTAGTTTAACCTGGCATGGCACTTGTAGCGCAGGGGCAACGTCCCTCCGCGGAGAACGACCATGACTGCGATCCTGACTCTTGCCCTCTGCCTGCTCCCGGCCCAGCAGGCTCCTCCCGTCCGTCCCACCGAGACCGTCGACATCTCGGGCGGTTCGGGCTACGGCCAGCTCGCCGTCGCGTCCGGCGGCGAATACTCGGGGGTGATGTGGCTGTCCGACCACCTGAACGCCGGCCGCTTCGGCGTCTACGTCAGCCCGGCGGGCGGCCGCGGGGTCGGCTTCGGCAGCCCGGTGCGGATCGACGCCGATCCCAACGACGCTCAGGCACAGCTCCGTCCGGATTCGCTCCAGGTCGCCGGCCGCGGCATCTACGCCCTGTGGATCGACCTGCGGGACCAGAACCCGGGCTCCTCGGGGATCGAGTCGGACCTGTGGTTCGCCTCCAGCCACGACGCCGGCGCGAGCTGGCGGCCGGAGCGCTGGCTCGACAAGGGCCACCCGGCCGGCTTCGGCCAGGTCGCGGAGTTCCGCTTCGCCGCCGACGACCACGGCTCCGCCGACCCCGGCGACGACCTTCTGGCGATCGCCCTGGTCTCGATCCACCCCTCCGGGCAGGGCTCGGCGGTGCGCTTCCTGCGCTCGAACGACGGCGGGACGAGCTGGTCAGCCCCGCTGGACCTCTCCGCTCGGGGCGGCCCGGATCTCCGGATGAGCCTCGACGGCCCCCACGTCCACCTGGCCTGGAGCGAGTGGCGCGGCAACAGCCCCGAGGTCTTCTACCAGCGGAGCGACGACGGCGGCCGGCATTGGCTGCCCCAACCGCTGGGCCTCACGCCGGGGCAGACGGACGTGATCCCTGGCGCGCTTGCCCTGGACGGCAGCGGCCCGACCGTCGCGGTGGCCTGGACCGAGCGCACCGGGGGCGGCTTCTCCCCGGCCCTGTCGGCGCGGCTCTCCGGCGACGGCGGCCGCCACTTCGGGCCGCGGCAGGTGATCGGCAACTACCCGCTCGGCTCGGCCTCGGTGCGCGACCCGGACCTGATCGTCCATCGCGGCACGGTGGTCGCGACCTGGGCCGACAACCGCGCCTCCACCGGGCGAGACAATTACCAGGCCTTCGTCGCCGCCACCCGCGACCTGGGCCACACCTGGTTCGAGACCCTGATCTCGACAGCCGGCGAGGGGCGCGCGCCGCGCTTCGCCGACGCCGGCCCCGATGCCGGACACCTGGTCCTGGCCTACACCACCGACCAGGTCCAGGGCCAGGTCGAGTGCGCCACCTCGCGCGACGGCGGCCTGCATTGGACCCCGGGCTTCCAGGTCAGCGGGCGGCCGGACCTCGTGCTCGAGTCGCGCGTCGCCTGGAACGAGCGCTACGACAACGCCGTGGTGGCCTGGCTGGGCATCAACTCGATCCAACGCATCCACAGCTACGCCGGCGGCTTCCGGCCGCAGTGCGTGCGCTCGGGCGGCTTCTTCTACCCTGGCGGAATTGCCTGGTTCGAGGTCGAGGGCTTTCCGGTGGCGGACGAGGGCGCGCTGTTCGGCGTCCTGGTCTCCGGCGGCGAGGGCGACTGGCGCTACAACAGCAAGGCCCGGGACACCGGCCTGATGGGGGACGGCGTGCTCGCCGCCTCGCTCGGCATGATCCCCGGGCAGCTCAGCGGCACCATCCGCCCCGGCGGCATCGGCCAGACCGCGGCGATGACGATCCCGGCGTCGATGCCCTCCGGCAAGACGCTCTACTACGCCGCCATGGCCCTGCGGCTGCCGAGCGCCTCAGCCGCGATGACCGACGTGGGATCCTTGACCCTGAACTGACCCCTGAGGCGGGATCGCGGTCTAGACTGGAGCGTCATGCTCCTCGCCGCGATCCCGCTCCTTCTTGCGCCGCAGGGGGCGGTGCGGGTGGCGCCGCAGCCGCTGCCCGAGCCGCTCCGCTACCTCGAGTCCTCGAACGGCCTGGGCAATCCGCAGATGGACGGCGGCCCGACCGAGGTCGAGATGGGCGACGTCAACGGCGACGGCTTCCCCGACCTCCTGACCATCGGCGACCACGGCTCGCCCTACATCAACACCCAGATGCACGGCGTCACGGTGTGGTTCGGGGACGGCGCCGGCAACTGGTCGGTGTTCCAGAACGGCAACTTCGGCTACGGCGGCATCGCCCTAGGCGACGCGAACAACGACGGCCTCATGGACGTCGGCTACGGCATGCACCACAACTACTCGAGCACCGACTTCGGCGACCAGCTGCTCGAGGTGGCCCTGGGCGACGGCAGCGGCGCCGCATGGCTGCCCTGGGACGACGACCTGGCGACCGCCGGCGAGACCTGGGGCCTGGCCGGCACCGACTTCGCCGACGTCGACTCGGACGGCGACCTCGACATCGGCTCCGTCGGCTTCGGCTCGAGCTCCGGCGTGCAGGTCTACTTGAACAACCTCGACGGCACCTGGACCCACAGCTTCGGCTTCCTCGGCGGCAATTCCGAGAACGACTTCGTCTTCGGCGACATCAACGGCGACGGCCACGCCGACATCGCCTTCGGCCACGCCTCGAGCACCACCTACCTCGGCGACGGCCAGGGCGGCTTCTCCAGCGGCGACGCCAACCTGCCGCCGCTGGCCAATTTCGGCCGCCGCGGCGTCGGACTGGGCGACGTCGACGGCGACGGCCTGCTCGACCTCAGCTTCGTCACCAGCGCCGGCGGCATCGAGGTGTGGCTGCGGACCGCCGCCGGCGGCTGGGCGCAGCTCGGCGGCCTGCCAGCGAGCGGCGACTGGCAGAAGACCCAGCTCGCCGACATGGACCTCGACGGCTACGCCGACCTGGTGGTGGCCGGCCGCGGCCGGGTGGCGGTGGCGCTCAGCGACGGAGCCGGCGGCTTCCTCGGCGAGACCATGTTCGTCACGCCGCAGAACGGCGACATGGCGTTCCTGCGCGCCGGCGGCGACGCCGACCGCAACGGCCGCCCCGACCTCCACCTGGTGGCCGACGAGGGCGGCATCTTCAACAGCCGCAACCACCTGCGCTTCTTCCGCGAAGCCTCGACGCCGCACACCCTGCGCGCCACCCAGACCCGCCCCGGCCCGAACGCGACCCTGCGCGCCGGCCAGGCGAGCTTCATCGACTGGGTCAGCGAGGTCCCCGGCGGCGGCCCCAGCAGCGTCGAGCTCGAGCTCTCGACCAGCGGGCCGGCCGGGCCGTGGACGCCGGTGGCCAGCGGCCTGCCGGACAACGGCCGCTACCAGTGGGCGGTGCCGGCGACGCCCTCCAGCGACTGCCGCCTGCGGCTGACGGTCGACGACGGCTCCGGCACCAGCAGCCGGGTCGGCGCGCCCTTCTGCATCCTCTGATCGCCTTCAGCCGCCGCCCGCGTCGAAGCAGCGCGCCAGGAACTGCCGGAGCACGGCCGTCTGCGGCGCCGCCAGCCGCTGGCCGAGGCGGGAGGCGGCCCAAACCGCCAGCACCATCCCCAAGCATGCGGCGCCGAGCCACAGTCCCCACGGGGATTCCCCGAGGCCGAGCTGGACCATGCCGAAGGTCAGCAGGAACATCGCGGCGGTGGCGAAGGCCAAGGTGGAGAAGGCCACCAGGGTCCAGACCGCCGGGTTGGGACCGATCAGTCCGCGGATCAGAGCGCCGCCGTCGTCGCGCTCGCTGATCTCCAAGGTCAGGGCCGGCGACCACAGGTGCTGCTCGCTGCGGTGGACGCGCAGGTCCACGTGCCCTTGCAGCTCCGCCACCAGGCCGCGGCAGGGGCAGCCCGGCTCCGCCAGGGCCTCCCGCAGGCGGGCGATGGCGGCGGCCGCCGCGATCGGCAGCTCGAACTCGAAGCGCGGGCGGAGGTGGTGGACGGGCATCCGGACGGCGGGTCTGCCGCCGAGCTTATCCGGTCGCGGCGGCGGCCTCGCCGGCGCAGAATCCCCGGATGGTGGACCGCCCTCCTCCGCCCTGGGCCTGGCTGGTGCTCGCCGCCGGCGCGCTGGCCACGGCGTGGGGCAGCCCCATCATCCTGTTCGCCGAGGAGGCCGAGCCGCTGGTCAAGGCGGCCTGGCGGACCGGGCTGGCGACCCTGGTGCTGCTGCCCTTCTCGGCGCGCTCGCTGGGCCCGGCGTGGCGAGGGCTCCCGGCCGCCGACCGCTGGCTGATGGCCGGCGCCGGCGCCGCCCTGGCGCTGCACTTCGCCACCTGGATCGCGTCCTTCGAATTCACCTCGGTGGCGTCGAGCCTGGTGCTGGTCAGCACCGCGCCGCTGTGGACGGCGCTGCTGTCGCCCTGGCTGACCGGAGACCGGGTCCGGGCGCGGCAGATGGTCGGGATCGCGCTGGCGCTGGTCGGTGTGTCGGTCATCGGCGCCGGAGACTTCCGCGTCGGCGGCGAGGCCTGGAAGGGCGACCTCCTGGCGACCGCCGGCGGCGCCGCAGCGGCGGTCTACCTCATGCTCAGCCGGCGGCTGCAGCGGCGTCTGCCGGCGCTGGCCTTCCTCAGCCTCTGCTACGGCGGCGCCGCCTGCTGGCTGCTGCTCGGCTGCCTCCTGCTCGGCCTGCCCCTCGCCGGCTTCGGCCGGCAGACGACGCTGGCCCTGGTCGGCGTGGCCCTGGTGCAGCAGCTCCTCGGCCACTCCGGCTACAACCTGGCGCTGCGGCGGATCCCGGCGCCGACGGTGGCTATCGCCTCGCTCAGCGAACCCGTGATCGGCAGCCTCCTGGCCTTTCTGCTGTTCGCCCAGCGGCCCGGCGCGCCTACCTTGGCCGGCGCTGGCATCATCCTGGCGGGCATCGTGGTCGCCGTGACCGGCCGCCCCGCCTCCTCACGACCGACATGACCAAGCGACTCGAAGTCCACCCCGACATCCGCCAGGCGCGGAGGCTCGACGGCGCCTTCTACCACGAGCCGGAGCTGTACTCCCGAGCGCTGGAGCGCATCTTTGCCCGGTCCTGGCAATGGCTCGGCCCCACCGGCGAGGCCCCGGGGCCGGGCGAGGCCCTCCCCTTCACCTTCCTGGAAGGGTCGCTCGACGAGCCCCTGCTCCTCACCTGGGCCGAGGGCGGGAAGATGAAGCTGCTCTCGAACGCCTGCACCCACCGCGGAATGCTGCTGTGCACGGGCAGCCACAGCCAGCGCCACCTGCGCTGCCCGTACCACGGGCGTCGCTTCCTGCTCGACGGCGCCTTCGTCTCCACGCCCGGCTTCGAGGGCGCGGAAGGCTTCCCCTCTGCCGAGGAGGACCTTCCTCAGCTCGCCCTCGAGGAGCTGGACGGTCACCTCTTCGGCGCGGTCGATCCGGCGGTCGGCTTCAAGGAGACCGCCGGCAGTTTCCGGAGCATCTCCAGCTTCGCCCCCCTGGGGAAGATGCGGGAGAACCACCGCGCGGCGAAGGTCTGCGAGCTGAAGGCGAACTGGGCGCTCTTCGTCGAGGACCACCTGGAGGGCTTCCACGTCCCCGTCGTCCACTCGGAGCCTGGAGGGCCGGCCAACCACGCCGCCAACCGCACCGAGCTGTTCCCCTGGTCCGTGCTCTATGTCCGCATCGCCGCGGGCGCCGACCCGGTGTTCTGGCTGCCGGAGAACCACCCCGACTCCGGAAAGCGAGTGGCGGCCTTCCACTGGTGGATCTGGCCGAACCTGATGCTCGACCTCTATCCCTGGGGCTTGTCCCTCATCCGCGTCGATCCGCTCGGCCCCGCCCGGTGCCGCGTCACCTCCCGCAGCTTCTCCGACCGCCCTGAGTCCACCGGCGCCGGCGCCGGGTCGGACCTGCGCGGCGAGGAGCTGGAAGACGAGGAGTTCGTGGAGACGGTCCAGCGCGGCGTCCGGTCGAGGCTGCGCCGATCCGGCCGCTACTCGCCGGCCCACGAGGCTGGCGTGCACGCCTTCCACCGGATGATCGCGGCCGCCATGGCCGGTTCAGCCGAGTAAGGCCGCCGCCTCCTGCCGCAGGTCGTCGAGCGCCACGTCGATGCGCTCGCGGTGGGTGCGGAAGTGCAGCACGCAGATGCGCAGGGCGTAGCGGCCGTGGAGCATGGTGCCGGTCAGGTAGACGTGGCGGCGGCGGTTGACGCGGTCGAGCCATGCGCGGTTCAGGGCGTCGAGCTGGCCGGCGGGGAGACCCTCGGGCGCCAGCCGGAAGGCCAGCAGGGACAGCTCGGGTTCCGCCAGGATCTCGACCGAGGGCGTCTGGCGCAGGACCTCGGTGGCGTGGCGGGCGAGGTCGAGCTTCTCGTCGAGCGCCTGGCGCCAGACCTCGAAGCCGAGCAGCTTGGCCGGCAGCCACACGCGCAGGCCGCGGTTGTCGCGCGACAGCTCGGGGGACAGCTCGCAGTAGTCGACCAGGTCCGGGTCGTCCTGGAACGGCGGCATGTAGTCGGCGGCGGTGGCGTGGGCGCGGCGCAGCGCCCGCGGGTCGCGCACCAGCAGGGAGCCGGTGCCGTAGGGGAGGAACATGCCCTTGTGGGGGTCGAGGCTCAGGGAGTCGGCGCGGCCGATCCCGCGCAGGGCGGCGCGGCCGCGCTCGGTGAGGCAGAAGAAGCCGCCGTAAGCGGCGTCGACGTGCAGCCACAGCGACTCACGCGCGGCGAGATCGGCCAGCTCCGGCAGCGGATCGACGGCGCCGGAGTTGGTGGTGCCGCCGGAGGCCACCAGCAGGAAGGGCGTGAGCTTGGCGGCGCGGTCCTCGGCGATGGCACGCTCAAGCGCCGCCAGGTCGATCCGGAACGAGCGGTCGCTCGGCACCATCCGCACCCGCCCGGGCGGGAAGCCGGCCAGCACCGCCGCCTTGGTCACCGAGTGGTGCACCTGGTCCGAGGCGTAGATGGTGCCGCCGAGGAAGTCCTCGGGCAGCTTCTCGCGCCGGGCGGTGACGATGCCGATGAAGTTGGCCATCGAGCCGCCGGTGGTCAGGACGCCGCCCGAGCCCGCCGGCAGGCCGACGATGTCGCAGAACCATCGGACCACGTTCTGCTCGAGCTGCACCATGCCCGGCGCCGCCAGCCACACGCCGACGTAGCGGTTCACGGCGTCGCCGATGAGGTCCGCCACCGCGGTGTAGAAGATGCCTCCGCCGGGCACGTAGGCCAGGTAGCCGGGGCCGGCGGTGTTGAAGGAATGCGGCCCCGCGCGCTCGAAGACGGTGTCGAGCAGCTCCTCAAAGGCGGCCCCGCGCTCCGGCAGCTCCTCCGCGAGCGAGCGCGCCACCGCCTCGCCGCCCTCCCACTCCGCCGCCGGCTGCCGCGGCAGCGATTCGAGGTAGGGCAG
>JACNJP010000158.1 GCA_014382465.1 Planctomycetota bacterium | reverse complement strand
GCCCGCCGGCCTGGCGCGCCTGGAGGAGGTCCTCGAGCCCACCGACGCCGCCGTGGTGCTGGTCAGCCACGACCCAGGAGAGGCGCGCGCCCTCGGCGGCGAGGTCGCCTTGCTGCGCCACGCCCGCCTCGGCGCCCCCCGGCCGGCGGCCGAGGTATGCGCCGATGACACCAGCTTCCGCGCCGCCCTGGAGGCCCGGTGATCGCCCGCCTGCTCGCCTTGCTGCTGGTGCTGGCTGGGGCCGGCGTGCTGGTGGCCGTGTTCCGCCCGGAGCCGCCGGCGGAGGCCATCGAGCTGGCCTCCTCCCGCCAGTGCCTGGAGTGCCACGCCGACGTGGCGGCCGAGTGGCAGGCCTCTCACCACTCCATCGCCTACACCAATCCGGAGGTCGTCAAGCTGAGCCAGGACTTCCGCAACGAGGAGTGCCTGGCCTGCCACGCGCCTCGCCCGGTGCTGCTCTTCGCGCCCGGGGAGCGGGTCCTGGCCCGCGCCAGCGAGCGCGCCCTGGGCGTCGACTGCCTCGCCTGCCACGCCCACCCCGACGGCGGCGTCGCCACCTCCAACCCGCGCCCCAGCGCCAAGGCGCCGTGCCGCCCGCGCACCACGCCGCGGATTCAGGACGTCGACCACTGCGGCTCCTGCCACAACCAGCACGCCACCGTCGAGCAGTGGCGCGCCTCGCCCGCCGAGATCGAGGGCCAGCCGATCAAGGGCGACGGCTGCCTGCACTGCCACATGCCGGTCGCCTGGCGGGCGGGCGGACGCCAGGGTTCCGACCACAGCTTCCGGGCCGGGCACGACCTCGGGGCGCTGCAGCAGGCCGTCCGCCTGACCGGCGAGTGGCGCGCGGGCGCCCTGGTCCGCCTGGTCAATTTCGGCGCCGCGCACAACTTCCCGACCGACGAGCGCTCGCGGGCCGCCGACCTCCAGCTCCGCTGGCGACAGGGCGGCGAATGGGGAGAATGGCAGCACCTGTGGCGCTTCCGCGACCCGTACCGCGACGAGACCGACCTGACCAACACCCAGCTCCCCTCCGGTGAGACCTGGGAGCAGCAGGTCGACGCGCCGCCCGGCGCCGACGGCGCCGAGGCCCGGCTGCTCTACCGCACCAACCCCTTCCAGCCCGACGACGAGGCGACCGAGGTGGCGCGCCTCCTCCTGGAACCGTGATCCTCCGCCTGCTCCTGCTGACTGTCCTCGCGGCGGGCTGCACCGCCGAGGCCGAACCGGAGGAGGGATCCTCCGGAACCGTCCGGCCGCCCGGCTGGCTGCACCCGGTCCTCGAGACGCGTCTCCAGGAGCACGCCGCGGACGGCCTGCCGGAGCAGCCGGCGCTCCCGATCCGCGAGATGATCGACCTGCTCGACGGCGTCAACGCCGGCGGCAGGGTCGGACGGATGGCCGAGCGCGAGCTCGATTCCCTGGATCCGCGGCAGCTCGCGGCCGACCTGCTGGCGGTGGTCGAGGACCGGGAGGCCAGCGCGCCGCAGCGGGTTCTGGCCTACGACCGCCTCAGCCGGACCCCGGTGCCGGCCATCCTGCCACGGCTGGTGCTGCGCCTGAAGTACGAGAAGGACTGGTTCGCGAACACCTTCCTCGCCGCCGCCCTGCTCGAGCAGGGCTGCGGCGCCGGGCTCGACGCCCTCCGCGCCGTCCTGGCCACCGAGGACGCCGACCCGCAGGCCCGCGCGGCAGCGGCCGCGGTCCTCGGTGGGCTGCCCGGGCTGGCGCCGGACGCCGACTTCGAGGCCGGCTGGCGGCGGCTGCTGGTCCTGCAGCAGGAGTGGGAGCTGGAGCGGCGGCTCGAGGGCGGGGCGGAGAGCGTCGACGACCGGGACCTGCGCGCCGAGGTCTGGCGCCTGATCGCCCGCCTCCGGAGCCAGCCGCTGCGGCCGGTCGACGACGCCCGCTTCGCCCTCCGACGCATGCGCTGCGGGATCGTCGTCCCGCTGCTGCTCGAGGCCTCGCGCGACCAGAGCCTCTACGTCCGCGAGGGAGCGCTCCAGACCCTCGGCTGGATCGGCTATCCGGTGGGCGCCTGGGCCAAGCGGACCGGCTTCGACTATCTCGGCCACTTCCGCAGCGCCCTGCTCGACGCCGCGGCCCGGCTGCGGGTGCTCGAAGCGCTCGGCGCCGCCGGCTTCACCGAGGCCGGTCCGATGATCCTGCCGTGGCTGCGCGACGGCACTTTCGAGGAGCGGAGCGCCGCCGCCGACGCCTTGCTGCGCTGCGCCGGGGTCGACTGCGTGACCGAAGTGAGCGCCGCCCTGGCCGACCGGATCCTCGGCCCGGAAGCGCGCTACTCCCTCGAGCTGCTGCGCGCCGCGCTGGACCCGACGGCGCCGGCCGCCAGCCCGCCCGAAGGCCTGGCCGCCGGCGAACGCCAGCGCCGCGACCGCTGGGCGGAGCAGCGGGCGCGCAGACCCTAGGCGGCCGGCACTCCGAGGTAGCGCCCGAGCATGGCGCGGAAGGCTTCGAAGTCCACCGGCTTGGCCAGGTAGGCGTCCATGCCGGCGCTGAGGCAGCGCTCCTCGTCGCCGCCCAGGGCGTGGGCGGTCATGGCGACGATCGGCACCCGGCCGACCGGCCCCTCCAGGTTCCGCAGCCGTCGCGTGGCCTCGAACCCGTCCCTCTCCGGCATCTCGCAATCCATCAGGACCAGGGCGTAGGCGCCCGCCTGGACCATCTCCAAGGCCTCGCGGCCGTCCTTGGCCCGGTCCGCCTCCAGCCCCTCCCGCTCCAGCATGCGGAGCACCAGCTTGCCGTTGACGAGGTTGTCCTCCACCACCAGGACCCGGCCCTCCAGCCGCGGCTGCTCCGACCTCGCTTCGCCCCCCCCCCCCGGCGCCGGCGGCGGCCTCTTGGAGGCCCCAGGCCTCAAGCAGGATTTTGCGGACCCGCCCCGGCCGCCCGGGCCGGCGGAGCCCGCCGCCG
>JACNJP010000039.1 GCA_014382465.1 Planctomycetota bacterium | reverse complement strand
AACGTCCCGGGACACAGCGAGGTTTCACGGCGGCACTTAGCCGCCCGACCGGCGGCCCGCACCAGCGGGGGGGTCCGGGCCCTGGGGGCGCGGATCGCGATCGAGTTCAGGGTGCGTGCCGGGGCAGGTCCGGATGCCCGCTAGGCCCGGCGTCCCCGAGCTGTTCGACATCTCGCCGCTGGTGAGCCGGCGCATCGGGGTGTTCCCGGGGGACACCCCGTTCAGCCGGGACGAGCTGATGTGGATCGCCAGCGGCGACCCGCTCGACCTGTCGAGGATCTCCACCACGGTCCACGTCGGCGCCCACGCCGACGCCCCGAGCCACTACCGGCTCGGCGGCGCCGCCATCCACGAGCGGCCGCTGGAGCTCTACTTCGGCGATTGCCAGGTGATCGACGCCGCGGTGGGCCGCGGCCAGCGGATCCGACCGGCCGACCTGGCGGCGGCCGTCGAGGCGCCGCGGGTGCTGCTCCGGACCGGCACCTTCCCCGACCCTGACCGCTGGAACCAGGACTTCGCAAGCCTGTCGGCCGAGTTGGTCGCCTTCCTCCACGACCGCGGCGTCCGCCTGGTCGGCATCGACACGCCCTCGATCGACCTCCAGCCCGACAAGGCGCTCGAGAGCCACAACGCCGTCGCCGACCGCGACATGGCCGTCCTCGAAGGCCTGGCCCTCGCCGCCGTCCCCCCCGGCCGCTACACCCTCGCCGCCTTCCCCCTAAAACTAGAAGGCGCCGACGCCGCCCCCGTCCGCGCCGTTCTGATCAGAAATGCGGGGTCAGACGTCGATTGATATTGGAGGTCGTACATCGGGTTATAACTGATGTCTGACCCCGATCCAGTCCAGCGCTTCGTTCACGGGGAGGCCGTCACTGAAGTGCTGGCCGTAGTGGGCGCGTTCGATGAGGCCGTCGGCGCCGACCAGGAAGTCGGCGGGCAGGCCGCGGATGCCGTCGCGGAGCATGTCGCTCCACTTGGGCTTGTCGACCAGCTTGGAGGCGGCGAAGCTGCGGCGCCAGCCCTCGAGGGACAGCAGGCCGCGGAACCGGCGCTCGATGCCGAAGGCGTCGAAGGCGCGGCGCTGCGGATCGCACAGCACCGGGAAGGGCGCCCGCAGCGAGCCCTCGGCGTACGGAGCCATGGCCTTCAGCGGCGAGGGGAAGACGCGCAGCACCTCCACGCCGGCGTCGCGGAACTCGTCGTAGCGGGCGGCGAACTGCCGCACCGTCAGCTGGCAACCCGGTCAGGTGGCGTAGCGGTGGAAGCCGATCAGCCAGCGCCGGTCGCGCAGCAGCGCCGAGTCGAAGCGGGCGCCGTCCATGGCGGTGGCGGTGAAGGCGGGGGCCGGATCCGAGGGCTGGAGCCTCACCGCGACGGCTCCATCAACGCAGGCGCGGCCAGCGCCGCCTCGAACCAGGCGGCCAGCCGCGGCTGGATGCCCTCCACCTTGGCGAGCATGCGCGTGCCGTGGATCCCTGCGCCCGGCAGCCGCCAGAAGCCGACCCGGGAGCCGTCTGCCTGCGCCAGGGCTTCGACCACCGGGCCTGCGCCTCCGGCCCACTCCTCGCCGCTCGAGACCACCAGCAACTGCCGTCCGCCCCACTCCTTCAAGTGCTCCAGGGTCGGCACCCCGAGGTAGTTTTGCCCCGGCGTCAGCACCCCGGCGACGCGCAGCTCTGGGTTGCGGCGGGCGGCGTCGATGGCCACCGAGCAGCCGACGCTGGCTCCCAGCAGGCCGATCCGCTCGACGCGGTGGCCGCGCGCCACCAGCCAGTCGGCCGCCCCTTGGGCGTCCTGCCACATGGCCCGGAACAGCGCCGGATCGCGCTCCCGCGCCCGCGCCGCCAGGTCCTCTCCGCCGGCGCCGAGGACGCTCTCGCCGTGGCCGCGCAGGTCGATCGCCAGCGAGGCGATGCCGCGCTGCCGCAGGTCGCCGAACAGCGGCCCCCAATCGCTCTTGTCGCCGCCGTACATATGCAGCAGCACGACCGCCGGCTGGCTGGCGAAGTGGGCCGGCGCGTGCTCGTGGCCGTCGGCCGCGAAGTGCTCGCCGGCGTGCATGTACCAGCCGTGGACGGTGACGCCGTCGGCGGTCTGGAATTCGACCGGGATCGGGCCGGGGGCGGGATCGGGCGCCCCGGACGGTCCGAGGAGCAGCGGCAGGAACAGGGCGGTGAGTCGGATCATCCCTGTTCCTTCGGTCCTGCGGGGGGCGGATTCAAACCCCCGGACTCGTCGTGGCCGATCTCCGCGCCTCCTTCCCGGGCGGCGGACTGATCCACGAAGCCCGCCGGCAGCTGGGCCGAGAAGGCCTCCGGAGCGGCCTCCCGGTGCAGCTTCCACGAACTCACCTCCATTCGGAACTCGGGAATCCGCGGTTGCCCCTGCTCCGTGAGGAGCTCCTGGAGTTCGGCGCTGGCGCGCAGGGAGGCGGTCCGGAATCCCCCGCGGGCGTCGAACCAGTACTCCATGCGCAGCCACGGCTGCTCGACGGCGAAGCCGCGCCAGCCCGGCTGCGGCGGCTCCGCGAGGGCCGTGACGGCGAATTCGGAGGTCGGCGGAATCCCCGCCCACACCTGCAGCGGCAGCAGCCCTGGCCAGTCGTCGCCGAGCTCGGAGACCTGGCCGGCGACCCGGCGGTAGCTGCGCTCCCGGTGCTCGACCAGGAACAGCCCCTCCCCGGTGCCGATCAGGGAGCTCTCCACCGGACGGTAGGCCGGGGCTCCGTCCTGGCCCTCCCGCTCCGGCTCGAGCATCCGCCCCTTCATGTCGAGGCGGCCGTGGCAGGGGCGGGCGAAGCGCAGGCTGATCAGGACGTCGGCGACCCGCCACGGCGCGGCCTCCTTCCCCTCCCCCCCGGTCGGCCGCAGCTCGCCGCCCATGGTGACCTCGGCCTCCCTCCCCCGCGCCCCCCTGCACCGCCCCCGCACCCCCCCCCCC
>JACNJP010000040.1 GCA_014382465.1 Planctomycetota bacterium | reverse complement strand
CCTTCGCGCTGGAGCTGCTCGGAGATCGCTGGACGCTGCTCGTCGTGCGGGACCTGGTGTTCTTCGGCAAGCGTCGGTTCTCGGAGTTCCGCGACTCCCCCGAAGGCGTCGCCACCAACGTGCTCAGCAACCGGCTGCAGCGGTTGCTGGACGCCGGCGTCATCGGCTGCGAGCAGGACCCGGACGACGGCCGCCAGATCCTCTACCGTCTCATCGAGGCCGGCCGCGACCTGGTCCCGGCCCTGTTGGAGCTCGCCCGCTGGGGCGGCCGCCACGGCCCGCGCGCCGCGGCCTCCCCGCAGCTCCTCGAGCGGCTGGAGAAGGACCGCGACGGCCTGATGGCGGAGATCCTGGCGCGGCTGGACGAGGGCTAGCCGCTCGGGTCAGCCGACGACCTCGGCCAGCGGGTTGGAGGCGGTGCAGCTGGCCACGTCGAAGGCCTGCAGCCAGATCGTCCGACCGGAGAGCGCCGGCGGCACGTTGCCGGTGAAGGCGACGTAGCCCACGCCATTCGCGGACAGGATCGCCAGGGTCGCGACCGGCTTGCTCAGGTCGAGGGTGACGCTGCCGCAGGGGCCCGCGGAGACGGTGCTCGGCCCGGGGCCCTTGAGGGAGTAGGCGAAGCCGACCGGTCGGTTCGGGGTGGCGCCGGACACGCTGAGGGTGGCCGGCGCGCCGGCTACGAGCGGGGTGGCGCTCAGCTGCGGACCGCTGGCGCTCATGTAGGTGTGGAAGCCGATGCGCCAGCCACAGTCGAGGTAGCAGCCCGAGGGGTAGAGGTAGATCGGCTCCGGGTAGGCCGGCGTGCCGGGGGCCGGGACGTAGGTCCCGGTGATCCAGACGCCAGTGCTGGCGCCCTGCCACTCGATCAGGAAGACCTCGCCGACGTGGAGCAGGATGCCGGCCGCGGAGGTGTCGGCCCAGCCGATCTCGGTGCCGCCGGTGAGCTTGGTGTAGCTGCCCGACCAGACCACCGGGTTAGTGTTCCAGCCGCCGCCCATGCGGATCCGCAGGTCGAGGACGGCGCCGGCCGGGCCGTTGCATTCGAGCTCGAAGCCCTCGAGCACGCCGTCGGCGCCGGCGCGGACGTCGCTCTGCCAGACGTGGAAGCTGTCGGCGTTGAAGGTGGCGCCGGCGACCCCGGCGGCCGCGGCCTCGCTCTCGAAGGGGCTGAACTGGTCGAGAGCGCCGACGGCCCGCCCGGTGGTGAGGGGCTGGGCTCCGAGACCGGCCCGGGGCGCGGCCTGGGCGGAAGCGCCCTGCTGCGAGTAGGTGGCGGGAGCCAGGATGGCGACGCAGAGGAGGGCGAGACTCAGAGGGGGGGTCATCATGAACTCCGCGATGGGGTCCGAGTGGGTTGCTGGGAGAGGGTTGAGAACGGACGGGTGGCGGAGGACTAAATTAACACAGAAATCCTATAAATAGCCCTGCCGACAATGGAAACCGGAAGGGTACTCGCGCTCAGGAGGGCCTCGAAGGGAGCCCAAAGCGCGCCGACTGGCATGCGCTAGCTCGCGCCTGAGGCGGGCGAACCCGCTCAGGTCCAGGCTCGTGTGGACCCTCCACGGAAGGAAAAGGAGCCGCCCGGACCAGGTCCGGGCGGCTCGTTCTCGCCACGGCCGGGGGCCGCGGCCGAGGAAGGTCTGGCTCTAACCGATGACGGTCATCAGGCCGTTGGTGAAGGTCAGCGAGCCGAGGTCGAGGGCGTGCTGCCACACCGAGACGCCGGTGGTGCCGGCCGGGACCGGAGCGGAGACGCTGGCGTTGCCGGCGCCGTCGGCGGTCATCGCCGGCAGCTCCTTGTAGGGCGGACTCAGCAGCAGGTTGCCGAACGGGGTGCCGGTCGGGCCACCACCGTTGAGGGAGTAGCCGTGGCGGACCAGTCCGCCCGGGGTGGCGCCGGAGACGCTGACGGTGGCGACGCCGCCGGCGATCAGGTTGGCAACCGCGAGGGTCGGGCCGCCCGCGCCCATGTAGGTGTTGAAGCCCAGTCGCCAGCCGCAGTCGGCGAAGCAGCCGGGAGCGTTCAGGTAGAGCGGCTCAGGGTAGAGGGGTGATCCAGGAGGCGCGACGTAGGATCCGACCATCCACAGGCCGGTGCCCGTGCCATGCCACTCGATGACGAAGACGTCGCCGACGTTCAGGTTGATGCCGGCACCCGAAGTGTCGAGCCAGCCTATCTCGGTGGAGCCAGTGGCTTTGGAGTAGTTGCCGGACCAGACCACGGGGCCGGTGTTCCAGCCAGCGCCGAGGCGGATGCTGAGATCGATGTTCGCGCCGACGGCTCCGGTGCACTGGATCTCGAATCCTTCGAGCAGGCCGGCAATACCGACTCGGACGTCGGACTGCCAGGTCAGGGAGACGGCGTCGCCGTTGAAGCTGGCGTTGCTGAAGGGGCTGACCTGGTCGAGGGTGCCGGCCGAGCGACCGGTGTTGAGGGGCTGGGCCGAGACGCTGTCCTTGGGCAGCAGCTTGGTGGCGACCACGTCTTGGGAGAAGGCGGTCGAGCCGAGCAGGACCGCGCAGATCAGGGGGAGACAGAGGGGGGACTTCATGGAGGACTCCAGTACGGGAACGGATCAGGGGAAGAAGGGCCGCGTTGGCGGCCAAGACCAGCCTAGGAGTCTGCGCCACAGGTCGTGTTTTGCCAAGTCGGCAATAGGATCGACCGCCGAATCACAGGAACCTGCGCATTGCCACGCCTGGGAAACGCCCTGACACTGATCTGTGGCGCAGACTCCTAGGGCAGACTCTGAAACTGGCCCTCTTGCGTGGACCCGAGCCGGTTCGAACTCCTCGCGGCGGAAGATCGTTGCGAGAGGTCTCGTCGACGGGTCTCGACTGGTACTGCAAAAAGGTCTTAACAGTTTTTAAGGAATAACTTTAGGGCGATAATGGTCCAGCGAACGGAGCCAGTTTCAGTTCCTCGTGCGACGGGAAGCC
>JACNJP010000048.1 GCA_014382465.1 Planctomycetota bacterium | reverse complement strand
CGGCGGCGACCACCTCGACCCTGGCCACTCCTTCGAGATCCTCACGGTGCAGGCGGTGGCCGCCTTCGCCATGGGTTTCGGCTGGGCCGGGCTCGGCGGGCTGAACGGCGCCGGCTGGTCCGTGACCGGCTCGATCGGCGCCGGCGTCGCCGGCGGGGTGGTCATGACCTGGCTGCTCGCGATCCTCCTTCGAGGGATGTACTTGCTCGAGAGCAGCGGCAACGTGCGGATCGAGCAAGCGCTCGGCTCAGAGGGCGAGGTCTACGCCTCCGTCCCGGCCCGCGAGCACGGCCGCGGCCAGGTGCGCGTGGTCATCGAGGGCCGGCAGCGGATCTACAACGCCGTCTCGGACCAGGAGGAGCTCCCCTCGGGCTCCCGAGTCCGCGTCGCCCGGGTCAACCCGGACCACACCCTGACCGTCGTCCCCCTGTAGCCCCAGCCCCTTTCGCTCATGCTCCTGTCCACGCTCCTCGCGGTCCCTCAGCAGGTTGGTTCGAACGAGCTGTGGTGGCTCGGCCTGTTGGGCGGCGTCCTGCTGCTGTTCATCTTCATCGCCGCCTTCATCGTCAAGCAGTACAAGCGCTGTCCTTCGAACCAGATCCTGGTGGTCTTCGGCAAGGTGCGCGGGCGCCAGGCGGCCAAGTGCGTGCACGGCGGCGGCACCTTCGTCATCCCGCTGCTGCAGGACTACAGCTTCCTGAGCCTCGAGCCGCTGGTCATCGAGATCCCGCTCGAGGGCGCGCTGTCCCTGAACAACATCCGGGTGAACGTGCCGTCGACCTTCACCGTCGGCATCAGCACCGACCCGGTGCTGATGAACAACGCCGCCGAGCGGCTGCTCGGCATGGGCGAGGGAAAGATCCGCGAGCAGGCCCAGGACATCATCCTCGGGCAGCTGCGACTGGTGATCGCCACCCTGTCGATCGAAGAGATCAACAAGGACCGCGAGAAGTTCATGTCGCTGATCAACACCAACGTCGCCGAGGAGGTCAACAAGATCGGCCTCGAGCTGATCAACGTCAACATCCGCGACATCACCGACGAGAGCGGCTACATCGTCGCCATCGGCCAGCGCGCCGCCGCCGAGGCCATCAACCAGGCCAAGGTCGAGGTCGCGCAGCAGGACCGCAACGGCGCCGTCGGCCAGGCCATCGCCGTGCGCGAGCAGACCGTCAGCGTCGCCAGCGAGACCGCCACCGCGATGGAGGGCGAGAAGAGCGCCGAGCGGACCCAGCGGGTGGCGGTGGCGGCCCTCGAGGCCGAGGCGGTCGACGGCGAGAACACCGCCAAGGCAGAGGTCGCCGAGTCCAACGCCAAGCTGGCCGAGATCGCGGCGGAGGCTCAGCGGCGAGCGGAGGTCGCCGAGGCCAGGTCGAGCGAGGCGGTCATGATCGCCGAGCGCGAACGCGAGCTGGCGAGGCTCTCGAAGGAGCAGCTGGCGCCGCAGGAGATCGAGAAGAAGCGGGTCGAGATCGCCGCCGAGGCGACCGCCGAGCGCGCCCGACGGGAGGCCGCTGGCGAGGCCGACGCGATCCTCGCCCGCTACACCGCCGAGGCCGAAGGCATCCGCAAGGTGCTCGACTCGAAGGCCGCCGGCTACCGCGAGCTGATCGCCGCCTGCCAGGGCCAGCCGCACATCGCGCCGACGCTGCTGCTGGTCGAGGCGCTGCCGAAGATCGTCGCCGAGCAGGTCAAGGCGATCCAGAACCTCAAGATCGACAAGATCACCGTCTGGGACTCGGGCGCCGGCTCTGCCGGCGGAAGAGGCGGCTCGACCGCCAACTTCCTGTCCAGCCTGATCGGCTCGCTCCCCGCGCTCCACGAGCTGGCCGACCAGGCCGGCATCCAGCTCCCCGAGGTCCTGGGGAGGGTCGCCGGCGAGGGCAAGTCGACAGTCGCCGCCGAGGACTCCCCGCCCGCCGCGGAATAGGGGGCTCTCGCCGCGGCTCTCCCGGCCCCGCGGAGGTTCCGCGGGGCCGGCGGCGTAACCTGGGCCCGCGCCGGTCGACGGCCCCCTGATGTCAGATCCCCTCCTCGACGCCCTCCGCCACCGATTCGGCCATGAGGAATTCCGGCCCGGCCAGCGGGAGGTCATCCGCTCGGTCCTGGACGGCCGCCCGACCATCGCCGTGCTCCCCACCGGCGGCGGCAAGTCGCTCTGCTACCAGCTCCCCGCCGTCCTGTGTCCCGGCACCGCGGTGGTCCTGAGCCCGTTGATCGCCTTGATGAAGGACCAGGTCGACGCCCTCACCGCCGCCGGCGTCCCGGCCGCCAAGGTGACCAGCGCCGATCCGGCGGCCGAGAGGCACGAGGCGCTGGCCCGGCTGGCCGCCGGGGAGCTCAAATTGGTCTACGCCGCTCCCGAGAGGCTCCGCAGCGACCGCTTCCTCTCCGCCCTGGAGCGAGCCTCGGTCTCGCTGGTGGCGGTGGACGAAGCCCACTGCGTCAGCGAGTGGGGGCACGACTTCCGCCCCGACTACCGCCGGATCCGGCCCCTGGTCGAGCGGCTGGCCCCCCCGAGACTGGCGGCCTTCACCGCCACCGCCACTCCCGAGGTCCGGGAGGAGCTCGGCGACGCCCTCGGCATGGTCGACCCGGCCCTGTTCGTCCGCGGCTTCAACCGGCCCAACCTGCGGATGATGGTCCGGCGGGTCCGCAGCGAGAAGGAGCGCCTCGCCCAGCTCTGCGACCTGGTCCGGGACCGCGCCGGTGGACGGCCAGCCCTGGTCTACACCGCCACCCGCAAGCAGGCCGAGGCGGGCGCCGCCCCGCTGCGCAGCGCGGGGCTTACGGCGAGCCACTACCACGCCGGGCTCTCCGGCCCCGACCGCCACCAGATCCAGGACGCCCTCCTCCGCAACCCCCTCGACCCCCCGGTCGCCACCAACCCCTTCGGCCTGGGGATCCACAAGGCGGGCAGTTGGGTGCTGGTCCACCTCGCCTTTCCGGCGCCGCTCGAGGC
>JACNJP010000041.1 GCA_014382465.1 Planctomycetota bacterium | reverse complement strand
CGTGCGCGGCCCCTCTCAGACGACCACGCGCGCACCGCCCGGCCCGCCCTTGGTGATGGCGTGGGGCAGGCCATGGCAACCCCAGCCCGCCAGGACCTCGCGCTCGAAGGCGTAGGGCTGGTCGAGGAATTGGCGGCTGAGAGGCTCGAACATGGCGGGCGATTGTAGGGGAACCCCGAGACGGCCACGCCTCGAACGCCCCTACCGCGAGCCGGCGGCGGGCGGATCGAGCACCAGGGCGCGGAACAGCAGTTGGAAGCCGGCCTGGCTCCAGCCGCGGTAATGCGGACGGAAGCCGAACAGGTGGATGGTTCCCAGGCCGTGGCCGACGCGCAGCCAGGCGGGCTTGCCCGCGACCGCCTCCGGCTTGACCATGGCGCCCGAGAGGAGAGTCCGCGTCGGAGCCCAGCGGAGCAACACCTCGAGGACCCGGCCGTCCTCCTCGGCCTCCTCGGAGAGGAGTTCCCAGGCCTGCGACCCCGAGAAGAACACCGGCACGGAGGAGGGCAGGCCGGCGGTCAGCGCGTGCGGCTCCGGCACGGTCCGCACCACCGAGCCCGGGCAGCGGAACTCGGGGTCGGCGGCGGCCGCGTCCGCCAGCGGCAGACCGAACAAGTCCACCGCCCAGGCGCTGCTGGAGCCGACGGCGATCAACCGGCCCCCGGCGCGCACGAATTCCTCCACCGCCACCGCCCCCTCCGGATCGAGGCCGTCGGTGAATTCGGCCGGCGCGCTCCCAGGAGCCCTCCCTCGATCCAGGCTGCTGGCGCTGAGGCTCGGCAGGACCAGGACGTCGAGGAAATCACTGAGCTGCCCGGCGCGCAGCATCTCGTTGCGCACCCGCGCGTAGGGCAGTCCGAATTCGTCCAGCACCCAGCGCATCCAGCCCTCGTCCATGCTGCCGCTCCACGGGCCATAGAGGCCGATCCGCGGCGGCCGCCCTGCCTCGTCCACGCTCAGCCACAGGCCCTCCGGTCCGGCTTGGGCGGCCACGCCGGAACCGGACCGGAGCGCCTCGAAGACGCGCCGCCAAGAGTCCGAGTCGAGCGCGTCCCAGCCGTGGTCGGGGCCAGACCGGCCGGGGAAGCCGGCGACGGCAGACTCGGGGTCGAGGACCCGGGTCCACTCCCCCTCCAGATCCCCTCGGACCTCGATCCGCCGCAGGCCGAAGAGCAGCGGCAGGGTCCAGCCGGCGACGTCGTACGGCGCGTCGCCCTCCGGAAAATCCTGCAGTGAGAACAGGTCCTGGACGTGGGTGGCGAAGGGCTGGTCCATCGGAATCACCAAGCTGCCGGCCGGATAGTCGCGGCCGTCTGCCATCAGCCGCCCCTGGGCGACGTGGAGCTCGACCCCGGACAGCAGCAGGACCTCGGCCAGCCGCCGGGCGGCGCCGCGGTCGCGGTTGTCGGAGGGAAGCAGCCAGGCGCTGGTGGCCCGGCCGCGAGCCCGCTCGACGTTGCGCCGGCCCGCCTCGAGGGAATTCCGCAGATAGAGCTCCGGCTCGCGGCTCAGCGAACCCAGCAGGGAGGCGGCGAAGGCCAGCTCGTAGTCGATGATGTCCCGCATCCGCCACCAGCCGCCCTCCCAAGGCCAGGGGAAGCGGTGGGAAGGCGCGTATTGGCCGCCGATGCCGCTCGGAGCCCTGAGGGAGTCCAGCGGCCGCCAGACCGGCGAAGCGATGTTCACCGAGGCCGCTTCGGTCAGCAGCCCGATGACGTTGTGGCGCACCGGGACGTTGCGGTTGCCGCCGTTCCACCACATGTCGTAGCTGACGCCGGTGGAGATCCCCTGGAAGCCGGCGCGCGTCAGGTCCCACAGCGCGCGGCTCCCGAGCGCGTCGATCGCGGTGATCACTCCCGGATCCAGGTTCGGGTTCAGCGGATCGCGGAAGGGCGGCACGAACAGGCGCTCGGACCGGCTGCCCTGCTGGTGCACGTCCCAGTACACCTGCGGGTGCCAATCGGCGTAGAGCAGCCGCGTGACGATACGGGTCTCGACCAGGTTCAGGGCGAACCAGTCGCGGTTGTTGTCGTGGCCGGCGTAGTGCTGGTAGAGCTGGGTCAGGGAGCTGCCCTCGTAGGGTCCGTGGACGTGCTCGCGGTACCAGTGGGAGACGTGGTCCAGGCCGTCCGGGTTGGTCGACGGGATCAGCAGGACCACGAGCCGCTCGCGGGCGGTCCGCCACGGCTCCTCCTCCGAGCTCGCCAGGCGCCAGGCCAGCTCCATGGCCATCTGCGGCGCGGCCGTCTCGGTGGCGTGCATGGCGCAGGAGATCATCAGGAACAGCTTGCCCTCCCGGAGCGCGCGCTCGACGCTCTCCGCCGGGGAGCGCGGATCCGCGAGCACCGCCGCGTGGCCGCGGAGCTGCTCCAGGCGGGCCAGGTTCTGCGCCGAGGAGATCGCCGCCAGGAAGAACGGGCGCCCCTCGGTGGTGGTCCCGACCTGTTCCATCTGGACTCGTGGAGAGGCCGCCGCGAGGGCCTGGAGATACCCTGACACCTCGTCCCAGTCCGGCAAGGTGAAGTCCTGGCCGACCGGATGGCCGAGGAAGGTCGCGGGTTCGGGCGCGTCTGCTCCTCCTTGAGCGGGAACCGAAGCGCAGGCGGAGAGGAGCAGTGCGGGGGCGAGGAGGTGGAGCATGTTCGAGGACCGCAGCATGACGGACCGGGCAAGCTTGGCGGCCGTGCCCCTTTCTGTCCAATCACCATCCCGCCGGCCTAGAATCCTGAATAGCTCGCAGGGCCGTCACGTATCCGCGGCCGAGAAAGCGCTCCATGTTCGACTCCCTCTTCCAGCAACCCGCCCTTTGGTTCAGCGTCCCAGCGCTCGCCGGCACGGCGATCTTCCTGCTCCGGCTGGCGCTGATGCTGTTCGGCGGGGACTCCAGCGACGGCGGCCTCGACCTCGACGCCGACTTCGACCTCGGCGATGGCGGCGACCACCTCGACCCCGGCCACTCCTTCGA
>JACNJP010000043.1 GCA_014382465.1 Planctomycetota bacterium | reverse complement strand
GGGGGGGCCTATCGGGGGGCGGGCGGGGGGGGGCCCCCCCCTTTTCCGGGTCCGCGCCGCGCCGGGGCGTCGCCGGCGCCCGCCCCCGGGCCACTCCCCGGCCCCGGGGCGGGGGCGCGGCCCACCCCCCCGCGGCCGCCTCGCGCCCCGACCGGGGCCGGATGGAGACCCGCCACTGCGGCGTGCTCGTCGCCAGCGACACCGGCCGCACCACTGCCTACGCCCTGCGCGGCCTCGAGGACCGCGGCGACTTCTTCGTCCAGCCCGGCGACGAGGTCTACGAGGGCATGGTCGTCGGCGAGAACAACACCGACAAGGACCTGATCCTGAACGTGGTGCGGGCGCGCAAGATGACCAACATCCGCTCGGCCAACAAGGACCTCGACGAGAAGCTGCGCACCGCCCGCGACATGAGCCTGGAGGCCTGCCTCGAGTACCTCAGCGACGACGAGCTGCTCGAGGTCACGCCGACCTCGCTGCGGCTGCGCAAGCGCCGGCTGAAGGAGAAGGACCGCCGCCGGGCGGAGCTCTGAGCGGGATGGCGGAGACCGCCGCGCTGGTGATCCTCCCGACCTACAACGAGGCCGGCAACCTCCCTGGCCTGGTGGCGGCGGTCCTCGAGGCCCTGCCCGGCTGCCACGTCCTGGTGGTCGACGACGCCTCGCCGGACGGCACCGGCGCCTGGGCGGCGGGCCAGGCCGCGGCCCAGCCGCGGCTGCACCTGCTGGCCCGGCCGGCCAAGCTCGGCCTCGGCTCCGCCTACCGCGCCGGCTGGCGGTGGGGCCTGGACCGCGGCCACGACCCGCTGGTCACGATGGACGCCGACTGGTCCCACCACCCGCGCTACCTGCCGGCGCTGGTCGCGCTGCTGGAGGACGGCGCCGACCTCGGCATCGGCTCGCGCTACGTGGCAGGCGGCGGGGTGCGCAATTGGGGCCTCCACCGGCGGCTGCTGTCGCGCGGCGCCAACCTGCTGTCGCGGCTGCTGCTGCGGCTGCCGGCGCGCGACGCCACCGCCGGCTTCCGCGCCTACCGCGCGTCCTGCCTGCGGGCGATCGGCCCGGAGGCGATCCGGGCCGAGGGATATTCGTTCCTGGAGGAGAGCCTGTGGCGCGTAGACCGCGCCGGGAAGCGGGTCGCGGAGACGCCGATCCTGTTCGAGGAGCGGCGCCACGGCCGCTCCAAGATCGACCGCAAGGAAATCCTCCGGGCCGCCGCTACCCTGCTGCGGCTGCGCTTCTCCCGCCCCGATCCCCTCCCCTGAGCCGTGCTCGGCAGCCTCTTCCGCCCGGTCCGCGTCGGCCGCCTGTTCGGCATCCCGCTGCTGGTCATGCCGGCGGTCCTGGTGCTGACGGTGGTGATCCTGGCCAGCGCCCCCGGGGGCGGCGAGGTCGGCGAGCTGGCGCTGCTGCTCGGCCTGCTGGCGGTGTTCCTGGTCGCCCACGAGCTCGGCCACGCCCTGGTGGCGCGGCGGCTCGGGCTCAAGGTCATCGACATCACCATCTGGCCCCTCGGCGGCATGGCCCGCATGGAGGGCGTCTTCGACCGCCCGCAGGCCGAGGCGCCGGTGGCCCTCGCCGGCCCGCTGGTGAACCTCGGCCTGGCCGGGGTGTTCGCGCTGCTGCCCGGGCCGCTGGCCGCCGCCGCCACCGGGATCAACCTGGTGCTCGGCCTGGGCAACCTGGTGCCGGCCTTCCCGCTCGACGGCGGCCGGGTGCTGCGGGCCTGGATGGCGCGCCGCTCGCCGATGTCCGACGCCACCAACGCGGCGGTCCGGATCGGCTCCTGGACCGGGGTCCTCCTGGTGGCGGGCGCCATCGCCATCGACGCCTTCTGGCTCGGCCTGCTGCTGCTGCTCTACATCTGGTTCACCGGCAAGCTCGAGCTGGTGCAGGTGATCCTGCGCACGGCCCAGCCGCCGACCCTCCGCCCCGGCGCGGTGTTCCTGCGCAGCTTCCGCGGCCAGGCGCCGGACCAAGAGGTCCATCCAGCGGCCGGCGCCGACCGCGACGACCCGCAGATCGACGCCCTCGAGAACTTCCACGGCGACCTGGACGAGTTCTTCCAAGGCCGCCGGCGCTGATCCGCGGCCCCGGGGGCGGGTATCCTTGGGGCCATGTTCCACCACTTGCGGCGCTCCCTCGCCTGGGGCTGTTCCTTGGGCGTGGGGGTAGGGATTGCTGAAGCTCTCTACCTCTACTCCACCGCGGTCGAGACCCCGCTCGGCGGCTTCCGCGTCGTCACTTCGGCGGTCCTGCTCTACCTGATCATCGCCCTGGTCTGGTCCCTGCCCACCGGCCTGGTGCTCGGGCTGGTCCACCGCCTGCGCGGCAAGCCGGACCCCGGGGAGGGCCTCTACGGCGCCCTCTATCTGGCCCTCGGCGTGGTCCTGGTGGCCACTTACCGGGTCAACGTCGAGTTCCTGGGCGGCTTCCTCGACCTGTCCAGCCTGCTGGTCGACGCCGCGCTGCTGGCGGTGTCCTGGCCGCTGCTGACCCTGCTGCTCCGCCGGCCCTTCCGCGCCCTCTCCCGCTCCTTCGGGCCGGCCTGGCCCAAGCTCGGCCCGGTCTACTGGATGGCGGTGCTGCTGGCCGCTGGGCTGCCGCAGTTCGGCGACGATCCGCGGGTCGGCGCCGCTCCCCCGACCGCCGAGGCCCCGGCGTCGGCGCCCAACGTGCTGTTCCTGCTGGTGGACACGCTGCGCGCCGACCACCTCGGCTGCTACGGCTACCCGCGGGGCACCTCGCCGCGCATCGACGCCCTGGCCAGCCGCGGGATCCTGTTCGAGGACTGCGTCTCGCAGGCGCCCCACACCAAGCAGTCGACCGCCAGCATCCTGACCTCGCTCTACCCGCCGACCCACAAGATGGACGCCCTGTGGGCCAGCCTGTCGCCTGAGGCCCGGACCCTGCCGCAGGTGTTCCACGACGGCGGCTGGCGCACCTGCCTGATGTCGGCCAACTCC
>JACNJP010000044.1 GCA_014382465.1 Planctomycetota bacterium | reverse complement strand
CGCCTTGCCAGCGCCCGCGAAGAGTCCGACTTCGGCGACGAATACCTGGGACCGGGCACTAGATCCCGTGCATCAGACGGTCCCCGAGGATCGGCGGGAGACCGGCCTTGCGGATGAGCTTCTGCTCCTCAGCGATGTTGTAGGGCGTCCGCAGCAGGCGTAGGTGGCGGCTACCGACCTCATAGACGCAGACGGGCGCCTGCGGGTTCTCATCACGGGGCTGACCGACGCTACCGACGTTGACCACCGCCCGTTCATCCTGCCCGAGGTGCCAGTCGGACTGGAAGTGCCACTCGAGCTCAGCCTCCCCCGGTCGCTCGATGAAGTTCATCGGGACGTGGGTGTGGCCGCAGAAGCCGATCGGGGCCTCGAAGTCGGCGAGGGAGGCCCTGGCCGCCGGAAAGCTCTGGAGGTAATTGAAGGCCTCCGGCTCGGGAAGCGCGCCGTGGAAGATCGAAAAGCACTCCTCATCAATACGCAAAGGCAGCTCTTCCAAGAAGTTGGCGTTGGCTTTGCTGATCTTGGCGCGGGTCCATTCGAGGGCCGCTTGGGCATAGGGATTGAAGTAGCTGGCGTCGATGCGGCCGAGCAGGGCCCAGTCATGGTTGCCGGCGACGCTGCGCACCCCGTGCTCCCGGACGAACTCGAGGACCTCGTTGGGGCGAGGGCCATAGCCGACGAGGTCGCCCACGCAGTAGAGCTCAGAGACCTCCTCCAGATCGAGTACGGCCTTCACGGCCTCCAGGGCCGAGAGGTTGGCGTGGAGGTCCCCGAGGATGGCGATGGTGCGCGGGTGGCTCATGTTTGGAGCAGAGGTCGGCCCAGGATAGGCTAGGCCTGCCCCTTGAGGCAGAGACTACGAGCGAGCCATGGCAACCCGCAAATTAGGTAAGGGACTCGAGAGCCTCCTTTCATCCCACCACGCCCAAGAGGCCCCTCTCCAGGCCGGGGCGAGCTGGATTCCGGTGGGGAATCTGAGCCCGAATCGGGTCCAGCCCCGGCAGGATCTGAACCGGGGCCTGGAGCGGCTGGCCGAGTCCATCCGGCGGCACGGGATCCTGCAGCCGATCGTCGTGACGGCTCTCGGGGGAGATCGGTACGAGATCCTGGCCGGAGAACGCCGGTGGCGCGCCGCCCAGATCGCGGGTTTGAAGAGCGTCCCCGTCCTCGTTCGAGAGGCCACCCGGACTGACGCCGAACGGCTCGAACTGGCTCTGATCGAGAATGTTCAGCGCGAAGACTTGGATCCGATCGAGCGCGCGCGAGCCTGTAGGCGCCTGGTCAGCGAGTTCCAGCTCACTCAGGAGGAAGTCGCCCGTGGCCTCGGATACGAGCGGTCCACGGTGGCCAACCTGGTGCGGCTACTCGACCTCCCGGCGGAGATTCAGCAGGCTGTTTCACGTGAAACAATCACTGCCGGGCACGCGCGGGCCCTCCTCCGGGTTTCGGGTCTGCCGGCCCAGGCCGAACTCTTTCGTCGCCTGGTGGATGAGGATTGGTCGGTCCGGGCGACTGAGGAGGCTTGCAAGAAGGCGGCCGGCGGCAAGCTCGAGCCGGTCCACCGAGCCAGGCCTCGCCAGCCCGCCTGGGTGTCGGACCTCCAGGAGAAGATCACCCGCGGAGCCGGTCTGCGGACCGAATTGAGGCTCCGGCGCGGCGGGGGCGGTCGCGTCGTGTTCCATTTCTTGGACCTCGACGAGTTGGACCGTTTCGCTCAGCATTTCAGCCTGAAGGACGAGGCGGACGAGCTGCTCGAGTCCTGACCCCGACCGGCTGTCGCAAAGACAAGAGCCCCAGTCCGGAGGACTGGGGCTCGATCAATGTCCAGTGGGGCGGTGTGCCTACTCCTCGATGACCTGAATCGAGGTCAGAACCATCGAGGCGATCGGGTCGGGGGTGTCCGCGTCGGCCAGCTTGAATTGGTCCAGATGCTCGAGGCCGCTGGTGAGCATTCCGATCACGCTGGACTGGGCGTCGAGGTGGTGGGCCTTTTCGATCCCGAGTTCGAGGGCGCTCGGGTCCATCTGCCCCGGCTTCCCGGCAACCATGTTGAGGTAGAGTGCGCCCGGGAGATGGAAGTAACCCCATTGCCGTTCCAGGGGCAACTCGTGCTCAACCCCATTCTCCACCAAGCCTTTGAAGCGAAGGCCGAAGGAGCCCTGCCTAACGCCCTCGAGGTCCACCAGGCGACCGCTACGAACAGCCTCCAGCAGCAGGGCGCAAGCTTCCGGGGAGCTGTCCTCGTAAAGGCCGGCCTCAAAGTCGTAAGTGTCTTGATCGTTGACCTTTACGGAAAAACGGATCGTGTGGCCCGTGGGGGCGGGGTTGGTGAAAACTCGCTCTGCTTCGGGGTTGAGGGCCCGTTCGGCCATCGCCAAGGAGTAGGCGAACACGCTCTCGGGGCCGTCGTCACCCACGAGGCGGTAACCGGCGAGGGTCCCGTCCTTGGTAAGGGCTTGGAGCTCGGAACGGAGGATCCGAAGGGCCTCGAGGTCGTTGCTGCTCAGGGCGCTGGAGACCCCCGTGTGGACCACCCAGGGGTGGATGCGGGAATCGGTGCGAGACCGCGAGAGGGTCTCCTCGACCTTGGCGACCGAGAAATTAGCCGGGTCCGAGGTGAGCTCCTGGAAGAGGCCCCAGGAATTGGTCAGTCCGCCTTGCTGGTAACGCGGCCAGAACTGCTGCCAGGAGGCGATGCCCGCGATCATCAGGAGGAGGAACAGCAGGTAGCCCTTGTTCTCCTTGACCCAGGTGACCGCCGGGTTCTCCGGGCTGAAATCAGGATTGTGGCTACCCGGGGCGGTGCGGGTTTTTTCAGGCGAAACAGCGTTCATTGCGGTCGGGGCGAGGAGCGTTCGGAGCGCATCCGGAGGTCAATCCAGATTCGCTGAAAAGATTCGGAACCCTTTTTAGGAGCGAAGGTTACGGCGACTTCGCGCCGCGCGGGCCCTTTCCTCCCGGTGCGCGCG
>JACNJP010000046.1 GCA_014382465.1 Planctomycetota bacterium | reverse complement strand
CTCCGCCGCCTCGCCCTCCTGGCCGTTCTGGCCCTCCTCGCCCCGCTGGCGCTGGCCGCGCCGCAGGATTCGCAGGAATTCGGGCGGTTGTCCCAGGACCAGGCCAAGCTCGCCGAGCAGGTCCGCCGCCTCGAGCGCCTGCTCGAGACCCTCGAGCTGCGCGAGCGCGACCAGGGCGCCCTGGCCAAGGCCGAGCTGCTCAAACACGCCCGCCAGCGGCTGTCGGGCCTCGAAGGCTCCAGCGACCTGGCGACCGCTGTCGAGACCGTCGCCCTGAGCCTGGCCGAGATGCGCGCCGGCATCGCGCTGGAGGCCCAGGCCGACCTCATCGAGGAGCTGCAGTCGCTGCTCGACTTCCTGCTCCAGGAGCACCTCGAGCAGCAGCTCGAGTCGCTGCTGGAGGCCGCCCGTCAGCGCTCCGCGGCGCTCGACGCCATGGTCAGGCGCCAGCAGGAGCTCATCGACCAGCTTCGCCGGCTGAAGGGCTCGCGCGGCGACCAAGCCGCAGAGGGTGGGGAGCCGAAGGCGGGCCAGCCCGAGGAAGGCGAGACCGGGGGAGGGGAGCCGCCGCCGGAAGGCGCGGAGGGCGGGGAAGATCCCAGTGGCACGCCGCCTCCGACCGCGGGCGATCCGGGTTCGGAGACCCCCGAGGCTTCGGAGGCGCCGCCGAGCGACGCCGCCGAGCTGGCCGAGCGCCAGGAGCAGCTGCGGCGCGAGATCGAGGACATGCTGCAACAGGCCCAGGCCGGCGCCGCTCAGCAGAGCCTGGAGGGGGCGCGGGAGAAGAGCCAGCAGGCCGAGCAGGAGCTGCGCGAGCAGGACCTCGAGCAGGCCGAGCGGCGGATGGAAGAGGCCCTCGAGAAGCTCCAGGAGGCCAAGGACCGGGCCGAGGAGCAGCAAGACCAGGCCGAGCGGCGCGAGGAGCTCGAGGACCTGATCAACCTCATGGTCTCGGCCCAGGGCCTGCTCGACCGGCACCGCGCCGTCGAGGAGCCCTTGCTGCAGTTCATCGACGCCAGCGAGGGCGAGCGCCCGAGCCGGCGCGAGCACGCCCGGCTGCGGACCTGGGCCGAAGCCGAGCAGTCGATCTCCGAGGACACCGCCGCGCTGCTGGTCGAGGTCGACCTCGGCGGCGCCGAGATGTTCCCCTTCCTGATGCAGATCCTGGCCGACGACCACCGGCGGCTGGCGCGCGACATCGGCCCCCCCCGCTACCGCGCCGGCATCGACCAGGCCGAGAACTGCGCCGACCTCAGCCGGCGCTGGACGGACCTGATCGACGCCATCCAGACCGAGATGGACCGGGTGCGCCAGCAGATCGAGGCGCCGCCGCAGGCGGGCGGGCAGGAAGGAGAGGACGCGACGGACCAGGAGCAGGAGCGCTCCCTGGTGACCTTCTCCGAGGAATTGCAGATGCTGAAGCGGGTCCAGCAGGAGCTGCGGGCCCAGCTCGAGCGCTACCTGGTCCGCCGCCAGGCCCTGGCCGAGAGCGGCCTCGAGCTGGACGCCGACGACCTGGCCGAGATCGACCGGATCATCGAGCGCCAAGCCGAGCTGCGCCAAGTCTACGACGCCATCCTCGGCCGCCTCCGCAACGAGGGCCAGGAGAAAGGCGCCGAGGAGGACGCGTGAGCTTGCTCGCCGCGCTGCTGCTGCTGGGCTGCGCCCCGGTGCAGGACCCCGAGCCGAAGCTGGAGCCGCCGTCGACGGAGCTGGATGCGCTGCTGGCGGAGGTCAACCGCCTGGCCGACGTCGTCCGAGAGGGCTTCCGCAAGGTCGACACCGGCCTGCGCGGAGCCCGGGACCAGGCCGACACCGACGCCGCCGACCCGTCCGGCCTGGTCGAGAGCCTCGGCCAGACCGCAGCCGACGCCGACCAACTCCTGGCCGACATGGAGGAGCTGCTGGCCGCGATCCCGGAGATCAAGGGCGATTCCAAGGGCGGCGGCAAGGGCCAGCCCGATCAGAAGCCCGAGGATGCCCAGAACCTGGACGGCTCAGACGAGAAGCCCCAGCCCGAGGACGCCGAAGGCGGCCCGGATGAGGACCAGAAGGGCCAGGCCGCCCCGGCCAATTCCTACCTGCGGCTGTTGTTCGACCAGGACGCAGGGGCCTGGGGCATGCTGCCGCCGCGGCTGCAGGAGGCGCTCCAGAACGCGGTCATGGAGGATCTGCCGCTGAGGTACCGGCGGTGGTTGGACGAGTTCCACCGCAACTAGCGGAATCCGGCCCCGTTCGCTGGCCCCATCATCGCGCAAAGCTTTTGGGGGGAAATCTCTAATGGCGGAATGGCCCTCCTGCCCGAAGCTCAAGTCCACCCCCCGACCCAAGCAATGAATCGGCAAGGGTTTGCCGCCTTCCTGGGTCCACGGAACGGGGCCGGATTCTAGGCGCCGCGGACGCCAAAGCGCAGCGCCCGGTAGCCGTGGGCCTGGGCCAGGACCTCCAGGGCCGCCTGCTCGGCCCGCGCCCGCGGCAGCTCCGCTGAGTCCAGCTCCAGCCGGACGCTGCCGTCGGCGAGATCGCGGCCGCGCAGCTCGCGGTAGCCCCGGGCGCGCAGGGCCCCCTCGAAAGACTCCACCCGGCCGAGTGCGGCGGCGGTGACCTCCACCCCCACCGGGACCCGCGAGGACAGGCACGGCATGGCGGGCTTGTCGGCCGCTGCCAGGCCGCGGGCGCGGGCGTAGGCGCGGACCTGCTGCTTGCCCCAGCCCGCCTCCCGCAGCGGGGCGCGGACGCCGCGGGCGGCGGCGCTGCGAGAGCCCTGCCGGTCGCTGGGGTCGTCGTCGGCGTTCTCGCCGTAGAGCAGCGCCCAGCCGCGCTCGGCGGCCAGCGGCGCCGCGGCATCGAACAGGGCCCCCTTGCACCAGTAGCAGCGGCCGCCGCGGTCGGCCAGGCAGCGCGGGTCCTCCATCGCGGCGGTCCGCAGCCCGGCCCGCTCCACCCCGAGCGCGGCCCCCGCGCGGCGCGC
>JACNJP010000249.1 GCA_014382465.1 Planctomycetota bacterium | reverse complement strand
GGGGGGCGCGCCGTGCGCCGGCGGGGGGCGCCGGCGGGGGGCGGCGCGGCCACGCCGAGCCGGGAGGCTTTCCCCGCCTCGGTGCGCGGCGAGCTGCTGCTGTGCGACGCCGACAACCTCAACACCGACGGCATCTACCCCGGCAAGTACACCTACCGCGAGGACCTCGGCCGGGACGAGATGGCGGCGGTGGCGATGGAGAACTACGACGCCCGCTTCCAGGAGCTGGCCCGGGTCGGCGACATCCTGGTCGGCGGCGCCAACTTCGGCTGCGGCTCCTCGCGCGAGCAGGCGGCCACCGCCCTGCTCTACCGCGGCATCCGATTGGTGATCGCCGCCTCCTTCTCGGCGACCTACAAGCGGAACGCGTTCAACAACGGCTACCTGCTGGTGGACTGCCCCGGCCTGGTCTCGTGGCTGCGCCAGGCCCGCCTCGGCGACGCGCCGACCGTGCGCACCGCCCTCGCGGCCGAGGTCGACTTCGCCGCCGGCGAGATCCGCGTGGCGGCCGAACGCTTCCCCTTCCCGCCGCTGGGGCCGACCGCCCAGGAGCTGGTGATCGCCGGCGGGCTCGAGAACCTGGTGCGCTCGCGGCTGGCCTGACCCGACCTCCCCCGGCCTAGAAACGGGCCGCCCCGGCGATCGCCGGGGAGGCCCTTTCCGGAGAATGAGAGGCTACTGGACCACGCCGGCGATCACCGCCGGCGGGTCGGTCACGACCGGCTTCTGGACGGTCGCGGGGTTGCTGAAGTCCGAGCCGTCCGGCAGGCTGAGGGACGAGGCGCCGTCCAGCGTCAGGCTGGTGCTGCCGCCGCTGTCCTCCGCCAGGTGCAGCTCGGTGTCGATCGCCTTGACCACGTACTCGGTGCCGTTCGGGCCCATCGCCACGCCGTCGAGGATCGAGAAGCGCGGCTGCCAGTAGTCCGGCTCGCCGTCGCCGTTGAGGTCGACGCCGTCGTGCGGGATGCCCCACAGGTCGCCGTTGCCGTTGTACTCGAGCTGGATGGTGCGGCCGTCGTGGGCGCTGTCGCCGTTGGCGTCGTTGTCGGTGCTGTGGGTGTAGGTGAACACCAGCGGCGGGTCGAAGCTGACCGCGGCGCCGAGCGCGTCGGTCAGCGAGGTGGTCTTGTTCCAGGCGTTGTGGCCGGTCTCGTAGATGTAGAACACGTCCATGTTCCAGGCGTCCCAAGGGTTCGAAAGGGCGCCGTAAGTGTTCGGAGGGTTCGGCAGCAGCGGGCCGGTGCGCATGCCCCAGGTGAAGGGGCCGGTGGCCGGCTCTTCGCCCTCCGCCAGGCCGACCTGGGTCAGGACGCTGCCGTTGCCGGTGGTGTCGTGGTAGAGGCTCAGGTCGTCCTGGTGGAACTCGAAGAGGTGCGGCGTCGAGACCGAGCCCTGACTCAGGAAGACGTCGCCGGTCTCCGCCTCGGCGGCGGTCAGCTCGCTGCGCAGGCACTCGATCATGCCGTAGAGCGTGGCCTCGGTGACGCCGGAGGGGAACAGGTCGCTGCTGTCGCCGTTGACGAACTCCTCCTTCCAGTAGGTCAGGGTGGTGTCGCCGTAGACGTAGTTGACCGAGCCGCCGAGGCCGTCCGACCACAGGTGGAGCCAGTCGCCCGGCTGCAGCACGATCACCTCGGGGGTCTCGAGGTCGATCCACTGGTTGCTGTCCCGGTCCCAAATCGCGGTCTTGGTGAAGGTGCCGCCGGCGTGGCCGTAGACCACCTTGAACTCGGCGTGGGTGGAGGTCTGGGCGTCGAACTCCCAGTAGCGGAAGTCGTCGCCGTCGACCTGGAGCAGCGGGATGGTGTTCTTGCTGTTCTTGATCAGGCGGCCGGGTGCCTGGACCACCGTGTAGGGGATCGGGTCGCTCTGGCCCGGGCCGAACTGCTGCTTGTAGATGGTGTCGCCGTTGGCCACGGTGACGCCCTCCGGAGCCCACATGCCCCAGTAGCCGATCCAGCCGAAGTCGCCGCCGGCGGTGCGGAAGCCGAAGCCGGAGTCGCGCTCGACGTTGTCGCCGAGGTTCTCGCCCTCGGCGTCGTACAGGTTGTAGCGCCAGGTGTTGCGGACGAATTGGTCGCGGTGGAACAGCTCCGGCGTCCCCCCCACCAGCTCGCGCAGGAAGTGGGTGGTGTCGAAGGCGATGCGGTACTCCTCGGTGACGACGCCGCTGTCGCCCATGCCGAAATTCTCGCGGTGCTGGTTGCGGACCCGGGCCACGCCGGTGAGCTGGTCGGCGCTCATGTCCACTCGCACCTGCACCTCCTCGGAGAACTCGCCGGGGTCGTGCGGCAGGTTGAGGCCCTTGCCGCCCTCCTCGTAGAAGCTGAAGCCGATGCGGCCGGCGGTGGCGCTCTCGGTCTTGAGCACGCCCTTGAACATGGCCGGACCGCTGAGCGACTCCTTCATGGCGAAGTTCAGCACGAACTTGCCGAAGGGGTCGGCGTCGGTGGGCTCGGCGACGATGCGGCCGTGGCCGTAGATGAGGCCGGAGAAGAACTCCTCTTCGTTGGGGATCCACATCCGCACGTACATCGGCGAGTCGTTGTCCTCGCGGGTGCTGCGGACGGTCCAGTCCTCGAAGTCCTGCGCCGTCCCGGAGGACTGGCCGGAGGACGAGCCGCCGGATTCGCCGCCCTTCTCGCCCATGGAGGCGTCGATCAGGGCCCGGTAGTCCCCCTTGTTGACCATCTCCTCGGCGGCCGTCTGGCCGGTCATGCTGAGGATCTCGTTGATCAGCTCGAGCGGCTCGGTGGAGCGGTCCCAGACGTGCTCGAAGGCCTCGTCGGTGAAATACTCGGCGTCGGCGGGGAAGCTCCCGGTCCCAGCGCCGGGGGGGATGGTCGGGCCGCCGCCGCTGGGGCCGGGGGCCGTGACCACCGACAGGCTGCCGGGCAGGCCCAGGCCGGTGACGGCGCCGCCGCTGGGGGGGGGGGAAGAGCCGCCGCCGCCGCCGGCCCCCGGCAGGACC
>JACNJP010000427.1 GCA_014382465.1 Planctomycetota bacterium | reverse complement strand
GCGGACCGCCGCGCGAGTCCGCCGAGCCCGACCCCCCGGCCCGCCCAGGTGACGGTGCCGGAGGCGCGGGGGCCGGCCCGGGCCCTGTGGCGCCGGGCCTCGAGGGTGGGGTTGCGCCCCGGGGTCAGGCCCGGGGCGGGGTCCAGCGGGGCAACCCGCGCGAGGTCCGGGTCGGCCTGACCGCCGGCCCGCGGCAGCGCGGCGGCGCCTGGCTCCAGGCACCAGTCCGAGACCCCGACGACCCGGTCGCCAGCGCCCAACAGGTAGACGTTCTCGGCGGTCGAGGGGCCGATGACGACCACCCGCCGGGGCGGACCGGCCCGCTCTGGGGGAGGGGGCTCCGGGGAGTCGGCGTCGCGACGACAGGCACAGAGAATGGTGGCGAGGAGAAGGGCCTGGAGCCTACTGATCCTCGGTGCCGCCGCGCTCCGCCACCGCCACCTTGTCGCCATAGCCATAGCCATAGCCGTAACCATAGCCGTAACCATAGCCGTAACCATAGCCATAGTCACCGCCAGAGAACAGTTTCGGCCGCACGCCGTTGAGGATCGAACCAACGAGTTTTGCGCCAGTGAGACGCAAGCGGGAAGCGGCCCCGGCGACGGTTCCTTCCGGAACCTTGTCGGCGCGGCACAGCAGTAGGATCGCGTCGAGCTCGCCGAGGAAACCGTCCGCGTCGGCGACTGCCAGGACCGGCGGCACATCGAAGAGGACGAAATCGTATTCGTTAGCGAGTTCCTTCACCAAGCCAGCCATGGCCACGCTGGCCAGGAGGTCACCAGGGTAGTCGGGGAGAGTGCCGGCAGGGATCAGGTCGAGTCCAGCCACGCCGGAGGGAGCCACGGCGTCTCGCCACTCCGACTTGCCTTCGAGGATCTCGCTGAGCCCGGGCTCTACCGAGATCTGAAAGTAGCGGTGAACCACAGAACGCCGCATGTCGGCATCGACCAGCAGTACCCTGGAGCCCATGTTGGCGAGCACGATGCCGAGGTCCAAAGTAGTCACGGACTTGCCTTCTCCTTGCGCGGAGGAAGTGATGGCGAGCGTCTTGAACTCGCGTCCCTTGGCGGCGAAGCGGAGATTGGCGCGCAGATTTCGGTATGCCTCGGCCGCGGGTGACTGGGGTGCGTCTCGCAAGGCAAGGAACCATTTGCCCCGCTTGCCCTTCGACTTGGCTCGACCACGGCGGAAGTCCGGGATCAGGCCGAATTGGGGCAGATTCGTGATCTGCTCAAGCTGGGCGCCGGTGAGGACCTTCCGGGTAATACTGTCCCGCCACAGGGCCATCGCGATGCCAAAAGCCAAGCCGAGGATCAGGCCAACGGCGAGAGCCAGCTTCAGGCTAGGGGAACTCCGCGCCAGAGGCTTCTCTGCCCAGTCGACCACGGTCACGGCGGCGACGGCGGCCGCCTCCGCGATCTTGGCTTCCTGCAAATGGCCGAGCAGGAAAGTGTAGATCCGCTCGAAGGACTCCGCCTTTCGCTTGAAGCGCGCCAGATCCCGCTCGTTCTGAGGCAGGGACTCGAGGTCCTTTAGATGTCGATCGATAGATTCTCCCAAGACCGTGTCGCGCACCCTCAAGGAGCCGGCGCTGGCCCGGAAATCAGTGAGAATCCGCAGGCGCAAGTCGCTGATTTGGCTGCGGAGGTCGACCAGAGGAAACCACTTGTCAGTGTATTCCTCTCTCAGGAAGGACTCTTGGACGAGCAGATCTGCGAGGGTCTGGAGGAGCGAGGTCGTGACCGGATCGTTGCGGACACCAGCGGCGACATCCTCGACCGGGACCGTCGGGTCCTCGAGCAGTTTCTCGAGTCGGTTGATGTTCTCGAGTTCGAGGGAAAGCTGCGCGCGGTCGAGTTCAAGCTCACTGATGCGGCTGACGATCGCCTGAGCGAACTCAGACAAAAGGGCGGCGCCAGAGGTTTCCTGGAACTGGACCAGCTCCATTTCCGCATCGCCAAGCTCCTCCTTGATCCGCTCCACCTCCTGGTTGATGAAGGTGACCGCTGCCCCGGCCCGGTGGGAGATTCGCTCCCGGTCCTGGGCCATGTACGCCCGGATCAGATAGTTGACGATATCGGCGGATCGTTGCGGATTGTGGTCCGCGTAGATGAGCTGAAGCACGCCGGAGCCACGCTGGGTCTCTACCACGCGGAGTTGACCGAGCAGGTTCTCGGCCGCCGAGCGGAGGCTTCCCCAGCGGACCCGGAAGAGACGCCCGGTGAGATCCTGGCTAGGCTCGATGGCAAGGCGGACACCATCGAACTCGACCACGCCGTCCACCACCGGAACAACGCCGAGGGTCCGCGAGAGCAGGCCAGGCCGAGAGATTTCGATCTGGTCTGGCGCCGTGAAGAACAGGTGGACGGCTCCGCCACGCTCTACTGGCTCGGCTAGGTGAGCGTAAAGATCGCCGAGCGGAAAGGGGTCGCCGAGGACTTGGCGTTGGAATACCTGCCAGGGCCAGTGGCGGTCAATGTCGTCTACCATCACCGTGAGGCCCAAGCCGAAATCAGCCGCTTCGCCATTGGCAGCGCCAGGGTCGGCGACCACGAGCTTGGCGATCTTGCGGGACTGAATGACTTCGATCTCGGCTTCCGCAGGAGAGGCTTTGCTCAGGAGTTCGAGATCCCGCAGGACCCCACCAGCGCCGACGTCTTCGAGCCGAAGCCGTGCTTCAGCGAGGAATACCGGCTCACGGAAGAGCGAGAAGCCCACGGCCACGGCCGTGACGGCTGCCATCCAAACGACCACGAGCAGCATCTTGCGCCGCAGCGCGGCGAGGATCTCCTGAACGGTCTTCCCCTGAAAATGGCTCGGGCCCTCGGGGGCCTTATGGAAAGGAGTGGTCACGCGGTCAGTCTCTCCTGAGAAGGTCCTGGAACAAGGCCACATCCCTCGCAGTGCCTACCGGCAAGGAAACCAACTGGAGCACGGGAACCAGGTTGCGGGCGGCGGCGCCAAGGCTGGCCCACTCCGTCCTGCTGACGAAGATGACATCGTTCGGACGGACCCAGCTCCCTGCCACCGGATCCAGGTCTTCTACATCGAACAGAAAGAGGTTCTCCTCAGAGATCCCGCCCCGCAGCAGGGCTACCTGTCGGCGGTTGGCGTCGGAATTGAAGCCGCCCGCCATGGCCAGGACCTGGATCAGGGTCACGGGCCGGTCGAGAACGAACATGCCCGGAGTCAGGACTTCCCCGAGCACGTATACCCGGCTGGCGCCGAACTCCACCACGGAAACGTCCACCCGCGGCCTCTTCAGATACTCACCAAGCGCCGAAGTGATCGCATCACGCACCTCGAAGACGGTCCGACCGCTCACTTCGAGAGGATCGAGCAATGGCAAGGAGAGGAAACCGGATCCGTCGACGGGAGTCCCCGGCATGCCGGTCCGATAGGGCTGAGAGCCGAGCTCGGGGTGACGGAAGACGTTCACTCGTAGGACGTCTCCAGGGCCGACCCTGTATTCGAAGGCGGGAACCTCCATTGAGAGGGGTCCGGCCAATTCTGACGGGACGTCCCGGTCGAGAACGACGGGAGGATTGCTTGCGCAGGAGGCGGCAAGCAGGAGGGGAAGGGTGGAAAGAAACCGAAGCATCACTGCGGGCGAGATGGTGGCAATCCGCACTGGCCGATGGAAGCTGTTGAGAATGGTGACCAGCCACCCCCAGAACCGGCAGGATAGCATCGCCAATAACCCAGATGTCAGCCGGAATTCCTTCCACCGGAGATGGTCTTGAGAACGATCTCGATGACACGATCTTGCTGTGCATGGGTCATGGCGGATCCACTTGGCAGACAAAGCCCTTGCTCGAAAAGCCGTTCGCTCACGGCTCCACCGACCTTGCGGCAATCGCGGAAAACAGGCTGAAGGTGCATGGGCTTCCAGAGTGGCCGGGCTTCGATGTCGGCCGCCTCCAGTCGGCATCGGAGATCCTCCCGATTCACTCCCAACTTGTCCGGATCAATAAGGAATACGGAAAGCCATCGAGTGCTCTTTCCCCAGCTCGCCTCCGGCATCGGAACAAGTCCGGGGACTTCTTTGAAAGCCGTGTAATAGCGCCGGAAAACGGCGCGGCGGGTCTCGATGCGCGCCGGCAGAACTCGGATCTGGCCGCGCCCGACCGCCGCGAGGAGGTTGCTTAGCCGGTAGTTGTAGCCGATCTGCGAGTGCTCATAGTGCGCCGCGGGATCCCTGGACTGGGTGGCGAGCTTGCGGGCGGCAGCAGCGTCTGCCTTGTCCTTGCAGGCCAGAATGCCGCCACCGGAGGTGGTGATGATCTTGTTGCCGTTGAAGCTGAACACGCCAAAGCGACCGGCGGTGCCTGCTTGGCGATTGCCCCATGTTGCGCCGAGAGCCTCCGCCGCGTCCTCTACCAGCACGACGCTGTATTGTTCGCACAGGGGGAGGATTTTCGTCAGGTCCGCGCTCTGTCCATAGAGGTGGACGAGCACCAGGGCTTTGGGCGGCCGGCCGCGCTGCGCGGCGGATTCCAGCTCGTTCGCCAGAAGATCGGGGTCGAGATTCCAGCTCAGTTCCTCGGAGTCGAGGAAGACCGGCCGCGCGCCGAGGTAGGCGATGGCGTTGGCCGAAGCAGAGAAAGTGAGAGTCGAGCAGAGCACTTCATCTCCTCGCTCTACCCCGGCCAGAATCAGCGCCAGGTGGAGGGCGGAGGTGCCGCTGGACAGGGCGGCCGCGTGCGTCGCCCCGATCGCCTGGCAGAACTCCAGTTCGAAGGCGTCGACATGCGGGCCGAGCGGAGCGATCCAATTGGAGTCGAAGGCGTCGAGAAGGAGGCGACGCTCGTCGTCGCCCATGTGCGGGGGGGAGAGATAGAGGCGGCTCAAGGATTCGCGCTCAGGGCTTCTGGGGTGGTGTCCCGCGGAAAGGCTCCGTGGTGGGCGAACCCAGCTGCGAGATGCCCTCGCGCCGGAACACGACCAGGACAGTTCCCGCAAGGATCTTGAGGTCCAGGGCGAGAGTCCAGTGGTCTACGTACCAGACGTCCATTTCGAACTTCTCCTCCCAGTTCAGGGCGTTGCGCCCGCGCACCTGCGCAAGGCCGGTCAAACCGGGACGCACCTCATGGCGGCGGGCTTGTTGGGCGTCGTAGAGTTCGAGATAGTCCATCAGAAGCGGCCGCGGGCCTACGAGACTCATTTCCCCGCGCAGCACGTTCCAGAGTTCGGGGAGCTCGTCCAGGCTGGTGCGCCGCAGGAAGGAACCGAGGCGGGTCAGCCGCTGGCCGTCGCCTTCCTCTCCGTCCCATGGCCGGCGCATGGTGCGGAACTTCCGCAGAGTGAACGGGATACCACCCAGGCCAGGGCGGAGCTGCTGGAACAGGATCGGCCTACCTGCGGCGACGAGCAGCACCAGGGAGATGACGAGCAGCAGCGGTGCAAGCACGATCAGCGCCACCGCGGCGAGGGTCACATCGAGACCACGCTTACAGGCCGAGGCGAGAGGAGAGCGCCGAGCGACTAGGCCACGCGCAAGATAGGGGCTCACGTCGAGGTCGTCTCCCGCCACGAACTGGTGCTCCGGGAGAATCGGCAGGGGTCTTTCCTCGGTGGCCATGCTTTCAGCCGCTTCTTTCGGGTTCACCGCCAGTATATCGCGATCCTGAGGGTGGAGGGGAGGCGCGGTGGTCATCGCGGGTAGAGCCCACGAGCCCGCAACGCGTGCACGACCGCGCGCACCTTCTTCACCTTCTCGAAGTTGTTTGGATAGTCGCGGAAAGTCTTCGGTCGGGCTTTCATGATGGCCTCGAACTCACCGCTCAGGAGGCCGAACTTCTTGACGATGAAGTCGCGGTCCTGGCGCTGAAGCTCGACCGGGTAGGGCTCACTCCGGAGTTCCTCCAAGGCCTGCTCCCGAGAAGGGCCCTTGCCGGCTTTCATGAGGTCCGACAGGTGGGCGCGGCGCTTGTCGATGCCGAATTTCTTCGGAAGGATGTAGCCCTGGTAAAAGCGGGTATAGACTGACTCGTGGTGCTTGCCGCCATAGTCGCGCCAGTCGAGTTCCTTCATGATCGTTTCGACGGCCGTGGACTTGTCGTAATCGATGTAGTTCAGAAGGGAGATAAAGCGAATGCGGCGCAGAAACACCGCGCGGAACAGACGGCCTAGGGAATAGTGCGGGAAGCTGCGCAAGCGATTCCCGCCCATTACTCGGTTCACGCCGCGGATGTACTTCCAGTCGGAATGGCCATAGGACCATGCCGGGACACTGGAGGACTCGGTGGCGTAGTTCATGCCACTGACGATGTAGCGGACGCCAGTCTTGAGCGCTGCGTCGATCAGGGTGGCGTAGATGGCGTGGTCCGTCGGGATCTCGCCGTCCGGGGTCGAGGAACGGAGGAAGGCGAGCTGGAGTTGGCGAAACTCCTCCCAGTCCATCACCTTCGTGAACAGCTGCGTGTCGAGACGCTTGAGGGCGTTCTCGATGTTGCTGACGGCGAGCTCGCTGTTCCAACCGTTGTCGAAGTGGACTGCGAGGACACGCAAACCGAGCCTCCGGGCAAGGTGGATCGCGTAAGTGCTGTCCACGCCGCCGCTAACCCCGGCGATGCAGTCGTAGTCACGACTGCGCCCGGCTGTGCGCATCTTTCCCATTAGGGCATCGAGCGCCACTTCCCGCTCACCGGATGGCAGTACGCGCGTTAGGAGGTTCTTGCGGTAGTCGTGGCAGTGATGACAAACACCATCCTCGTCGAACCGGATGTCCGGGTCAGAAGTGTCCATCACGCATTGCGTGCAGATCCGGTATTCGGAAACAGTGAAGGCGGTTCCCGGAGGATTGATCGACATGGCTGAAGCAGGTCCCGGTCCCCAAAAGGAGACGAATCAGTGATCACCGGACATGATAGCAGCCATGCCGGCTGGTCCAGCAACCTCAGTCCTTCTCGCCGAAGGCCTCTTCGATTTCTGTCGAACGCGGGTATTGAATTAGGACCGCCCGGTGCCGGCCGTGGTAGACAAAGACGCTGCCGGCGGCCGCGGCCGTCGCCCCGGCGTCGCGTGCAGCCACCATGTCAGACAAGTCACCGGCCCCGCCGCAGGCGATCACCGGCACTGACACCGCCTCGGCGACGCGCCGGACCAGGTCGAGGTCATAGCCTCCCATTATTCCGTCACGGTCGACGGAGTTAACCAGGATCTCGCCTGCCCCCCTGCGCTCAAGCTGGCTGGCCCATGCCACGGGATCCTCAGCAAGGCGCTTGGCGCCGCCGTGAGTGACCGCCCGCTGCACGCCCAGAAAACTACTCCGAACGTCCATCGAGCAGACCAGGGTGGAACTGCCGTATTCTCTGGCGATAGCTTCGATCAGCCCAGGACGAGTAACGGCGGCGGTGTTCACGACGACCTTCTCAACCCCTGCTGCGAGGATTCTTCGGACGTCATCGATGGTCCCGATGCCTCCGCCAACTGCCATCGGCATGAAGCTCTCGCCGGCCAGGTCCTCAATGTAGTTGAACTGTGGTCGCGCTCCCTTCCGGGTGGCCTCGATGTCTAAGACGACGATTTCATCAACCTCCTTATCGTTGAAGAGCCTGATGGTGTTGATCGGGTCGCCCAGGTAGTTCGGTTTGCGGAAACGAACGGTCTTAACTAGGGAGCGGCCGCGCAGAAGAAGGACTGGAATGACCCGGGTCCTGGCCATCTCAGCCTTCCTCCTCCGCGAAAGCCCGTAGCAGGGCCATGCCATAGCGGTGGCTCTTCTCGGGATGGAACTGCAGGCCGACGATATGGTCCAGGCGCATCGCGCAGGGGAACTCGGCGCCGTGCAGCGCACTGGCCCAGACCTGGCAATCGGCGGCGGCGCGCAGGTGGAAGGAGTGGGCAAAGTAGAAGCGCGGCGCCTCGTCGAAGTCGGCCACGAGCGGGTCGGGGCGGTGGAGCCGCAGTCGGCACCACCCCATGTGCGGCACCGCAAGCTTGGCGCCGCCGTTGTCGTTCGAGAACCGGGCTACTTCAGCGTCCAGCCAGCCGAGGCCGGGGAGCAAGCCTTCTTCGCTGCCCCGGGTCATGAGGTGCATGCCAAGGCAGATCCCAAGGATCGGAGTTCCTTCCTGCATCACCTGCCGAATAAGGGCTCGGCGAAGGCCGCGTTCCTCGAGATTGCGGATCCCGGCGTCAAAGGCGCCGACTCCCGGAAGGACGAGCTTGTCGGCAGCCGCGAGGTCCGAAGGCTCCGCAGAGATCTTGGCTTCGGCGCCCACCCGATTCAGCATGTTCAGGATGGAACGAGGATTCCCGAGGCCGTAGTCGACGATGACGATCATGCGCGGGCTTCAGGACGGACGGGCATCAGGTTCTCAGTATAGGTTCGGGCTTCGTCTTCCCAGAGCAACGCGGCGGCCGCCCGGTCGGCGGCGGCCGCCTTCTCCCGCAAGGCCTCCCAGTCGATCGCCGCGAGTTGCTCGGCGAGGGCGGTCGGGCTGAGCGGCACGCGCCAGCCGCAGCCGAACTCGTCGACCAGGGCACCCATATCCGGCAGGTCGCTGACCAGGACCGGAATGCCGCAAGCGAGGTATTCGAACAGCTTGTTAGGCAGGCAGTAGCGGTAACTGGTCGAGATCGGCTGGATGTAGGCCAGGCCGACATCAGCGCCCAAGGTGTGGCGGAGGAGTTCGGTGGGTGGAACCGCGGGATGAAAATGGATGTTCACGTGATCCTGCGCCGCGCGGCGGGCTTTCGCCTCCAGCAAGCCGTACCCCATCACGATGAGGTGTCGCTGCCCACCGACGTCGGCGAAAGCGTCGAACAGCTCTTCCAGCCCGCGGCCGTGGCCCAGTAGCCCCTGGTAGAGGAACAGGAGGTCCTCCTCTGCGAGCCCGAAACGGCCGCGTAGGTCAGCTGCCACGAGGCCGGAGATGTCGCTACGCAGCGGGATGTTTCGGACCACGTGGACCGGAGTGCGCGGATACTTGTTTCGGTACCAGTCGGCGATCGACGGGCTGACGACAAAGGTGACGTCCACAAGCGGCATCAGAAGGTGCTCGAGCGTCCGCGCCACAAACCTCGTTAGCCGGCCCAGGCCGGTGCGAAGACTTTCGAGTTCATGGGTATCATAGACCAACCGCCCGCCGCGCAGGACCTTCAAGATGGCCGCGAGAGGAAGCACCGACAGGCTGTGGGCGTGGATGTGGCTTGGGTGGACCCGCCGGTAGGTCAGCAAGACCTTCCACGAGAAAACGACGGTCCCCACCAGCCGCCCGAGGAGGCGACCGAGGAGCCGGACTTCGGGCCGCCGCACGCGCCAGACGCGCCGCGCCGAATCGATCTCCTCCAGTTCTGGCAGCCCGTCCTCCCACACGGAGATGATATGCACCTCCTCAGCGATCTCGGCGTCGACGATGGCCCTCGTCTGCTTCAGGATCCGGCTCTCGAACCGGAAAGAGGATGGGTAGATATGGAGGTTCGGAGAGGAGGCGCCAGGCACGAAGCGTAGGGGGGGGGGGGGCCGAGGGGCGCCCATCATAGGCAGCCACCCAGTCCCCGAAGGGGCATCCGCGTCTTCCCCCATAATGCTCGCCACGTCTTTCGGGGAATCCTAGTCCCATCACACTCCTCTGGGGGGAATCGTTGAGCTTTGGGGGGCTGGATCGCCCTTCTTCGCGGAGTCCGGTAAACTGCCCGCCGCATCGCCGCGTGGGTCCTTCCCGGAGACTTTCCCGCGGTCCAACATCCTCGGCTTCCTTTTTCGCCACCATGTCCTTCCTGCGCGCAGCATCGCCTGGCTCTGGTGGCACCATCCGCCTGCTATGGCTACCGGTCCTCACTGCTTTGGCGCTCGGGATGCCCTTTCTCGGCAACGCGATCAGTGTTTTCGGCGTAGACAATCGGATCGCAAGTATCGGTCTGTCCGTCGTCGTGTTCCTCGTCGCCATAGTACTTCCTGGCAACCGGATGACCTTCTCCTTCCGTCTGGTAGGCCTCATCGCCTTCTTCCTGCTCACCGCCTTTTCCGCGACGGGAAAGCAGGTCGAACAGCTTTTCGTCCTCCCGGAAGCGGATTTCCGTTACAGCGACGAAGCCCTCCGCCTTCTCTTCATAGGACCAATCGCCTTCTCCATTCTGGCCTATCTGGTCTCCTTCATCTTTCGCGAGGACCGGGCACACCGAGCTTTTCACCGGACCGCCCTTGGCCTGGCGGTTGCGGCCGTCGGCCTTTTGATCCTGAACTGGAGCGCCTTCACGAGTGGCTGGATGGTTTTGTCCGATGCGAGGCGTGGCATTTCCGGGAACGACATGGCCTTCTCCACCATCAGCGCCTCCCTCTTGATTCTGCACGGCTTTTTCTGCACCTGGATGCTGGTCGGGAACCGGGTATTGCGGACCGGCTTGCTGGTGGTCTTCGCCATCTCGATCATTCTCCTGCTCCAGCGGACACACATGGTTCTGCTGCTGTTGCCGCCAGTGATGAGCACTTTCGGCGAGTTGCGTCCCAGCCGGCTTCCGATCCGAGTCGCCATTTTGACCGGCATGCTTCTGGCGGGCTACTGGGCGATCGGCAACCTCGACCTTTTTGGGAATGCCAACCTCTATTTCCGCGGTTTCGCCGAAGCAGGGGACACCCGGCTCGCCGAGATCCAACTTGCCTGGGGTACATTCCTGGAGCGGCCGGCGGGGCTGGGCCTCGGCGAGTTTTCCCACATCAGTCGCAGCCACTTCGGCTATCCGCATAACATCTTTATTGAAGCCTTCGTCGAAGAGGGTCTTCTGGCCGGCCTCTTGTTGCTGTTATTGACGGGTTCTGGTGTCGCCCGGGTTTTCGCCGACTATTCCCGTTGCAGCGCACCGGGCAAGGTGACGCGACTCCTTTTTCTTGCGGTCCTCTTCCAGGGCATGAAGTCGAGTTCGATCCCGACTTCCACGCACTTCTTCTTCCTGCTCGTTCTGCTCCTATGTCTCCCGCCCGCCTCCCCTGACCGGGCCCCTCTGCCGCAGGGACGTTGACCTGGGCGCGGCGTCAGCCCTTTAACAGCTCGCGATAGGCAGACTCGCACCACTCGTTCTCGAACGAGGAGTTGTGCCAGACGAGCGTAAAGTCGCCGCCGTATTGGCGGCAGACCTCGCGGAATCGCCGCATCTCAGCCAGCGACTCCGCGGTGTAGCCGAGGCCCATGTACTGGGTGTCGATGATGCTCCATTCCATCACCACGAGCGGTCTTTCGCGCAGGTCCAACGGAGTCCGACCTTCTAGGTCGTAGAGCTGGAACTCGAAGCAGGTGCCAGCTCGGAAACCGGCGTGGTCGGCGAAGGTCAGGCTGGAGTCATGGGCGAGTCCTGCCTCCGCCATGTGCCGGGCCGTGGCGAGGGTGGCCCAGCGGAGGTAGTGCTGCCGGGCTCCCAGGCCATCAGATGGAACGCCCTCCTGCTCCAACGCCTCGCGGAGCGCGTCCGCCTCCTGCCGCATCCGCTGCCCGTCACGGTATGTGTGATAGCTGCCGTGCAGGCCGATGTGGTGGCCGCGTTCGTGGATCCGGCGCATCAGCTTTCGGATGACCGGCTCTTGCAAGGAATAACAGCCGTCGAACCGGGCGTCGGAATGGCCCGCGATGAAGTAGACCGTCATCGTGTTTCCCGCGGCCTCGTTGACGTCCATCATCCAGTCGAAACGAGTCAGGAAGGGGTCGAAGGAGAAGTTGCCGAAGCGGCTGACGAAGAAATTCGCCGCGGTTGCGGCGGCGCGCCTCGGGTTCTTTCGTTTGAGCAGGTCGCCGCCGATCTTCTTCACCAACCGAAGCGGATTCTTGAGGCCGCTGCAGTACGGCTGGTCGGCATCGGCCGTGATGCGTAGGCGGAAGTCATGCCGTTTGCGCTCCAAACCAGGCCAGAGAGACGTTATGCAGGCCCAGAGGATCTCAAGATACTCGTTGACGATCGGCCGGTCTAAGAGAGCTTCCTGGTGCATGAGGGAAGCGGATGCCGGGAAGCGGTCGTGATGATCGCGATCCTCCCGGACGGCCTCCTCGTAACGGGAGAGGAGAAAGAATGCGCTTCCGATGACGTCGAGGCCGAGCTCGATCCGCTCCGGCGCCACGACGCCGCTGGGGTTCCCGAAGATGACGGGGACATCCGTTCCGGTCGCGCCCAGCGCGGGACAAAGTTCGTGGCAGTCCCAGCGGGCAAGCGGCTGGTTGGGGAGAGAACCAGCCTGAAGCCAAGACTGCGCGGCTATGTGGAAGAAGGTGGCTGGCAGATCGAGGCGTTTGCCGCCCGCGACTAGGCTGATGCCAGCTCCCGACCCGCGCTCTACCCGGTAGGTGAGACCGAGAAAGTCGCCGAGCAGGACGGACAGAGTGTAGTCGATCTCCGCGGCACAGACCTCCGGGACTTGTACGCTCAGTTCCATCCCTTGGACGTACTCAACGGACGATTAGTTCTGCTTGCTTTCAACGGACGCGGCTGGATTACCGATGACTGTAGTGAATGGGGCAACGCTCTTTGTAACCACAGCCCCCATACCTACTACCGCCCCGCGGCCAATTATCATTGGCTTTGCATCGGTGCCTTGCTTAATTATGGCCCCAGTCCCGATGTATGCGTAATCCTCAATTATTACCCCTCCATTACAATGTACGTTCGGCGCAAACGTGACGAAATCCCCAATTTTGCAGTCGTGTGCAACGTAGGAGTAAATATTTGCGTGGAAGAACCTCCCTATTCTTGCGTTCGATGTGATCGTTGTGAAGGGACAAAGGATGGCGCCTACTCCAATCTCGTTACCACACATGCAAACACTGTTGGCCGCTTTGATGGAGAATGGCAAGGCCATGCCAGCAATAAACACTTTCGCGATCCGCTCTCTGACTAGATGGTCAGCAACTGCGATATTGAAGTATTTTTCTTGTCTGCTTGCCAAGAAGTCATCGGCAGTAATGACACGATGACCGTTGATTGGGTCGGTGTCGCCATGCTCAACAACAAAAACAAGCTCAAAGCTGAGTGCATTGTCAGTCATTGCTAGCATTTCTTGTGCAATCGGCGCGACCTCTCTGCCAAAGCCGCCGGCACCGACAATTCCGAAGAGTTTCATTGCAAAGCCATCATGGGGCTAACGGGTTCGGCGTCCCAGCGGTACGCGAAGCGCGTCTGCAATGCCGGGGGCCGGGTAGACGCTGTTGATTCGCCTCGGACCGAACTCTTTGGCCTTCGCAAGAGCCTTCGGTGAGTAGTTTCTTCCTCTTTGAATGTGACTCACGGTCCAACGAAACAAGACGGTTGGGGTGTCCCACCTTAGCAGCCCGTTGAGCATTTGGGAAGCCTGGAAGGCCTGATCATGCAGCGAGCAAGATTGAACGAATCCGCGCTTCGGTCTCTCGCCGGCGCCACCCGTCGCTGCAGTGGTGGGCCCAGGGGCTACTCAGGCGGGATTGTAGAAGGGGTGAACCGGAGAGTGCGGACCGTCGCCAAGTTGGCCTGGCCTGGGGTTGCATTCTCGCGGAAGTTCACCAGGGGCTCGGCCAAGGAGGTCCCCTGATCGGCTGGCGATGACGACCTGAGCTCCGCAAAGCCAAGAGATGTCATGTAATCTTGGCTTTGCGGAGAACCTTCGTTGGCGCTCAGCGACGGGACGTGGAGCCTTGGCGGTGCCCTGCTGCTGTATTCAGGCGAGGCTGGATCGTCGCGAGGAACAGGCGGAGCCATCACACCTGGATCTGAGGAGCCCGCGCCGGGTGCCCGGAGCTTGGCGCCCCAGTCTCGACCCTTGCGCATGCCGATCTAGAGGGTCGGCGCTCTTGCCCTGGTCTCCGGCCACGCTATCCTAACCAAGGCAATGGACGACACATGGCGAAGGAATCGGTAGGCTGAGCAGTGGCTTTCTATTCCCTGGATCAGCTCTGCGATCACTTGCGCGGCATGGGTCTGGCGCAGGGAGACGCGGTTCTGGTCCGTGCCGCCGCCAAACTAATCGGCGAGGTGGACGGGCGAAGCCCGAAGGTCTTGCTCGATGCTTTGCAGAGAGTGGTGGGTCCCGAAGGGACCATTTTTGGGCTCACCTTTACCAAGTCGTTCCTGTTTCCGCGCCGCCACAAGGAGTACATCTACGACGGCGGCAATCCGCCGATCACCGGCGGCTTCGCCCGTGCGGTGCTCGGGGCCGAGGGAGCGGTACGCAGCCTCCGTCCCACCAACTCATGGACCGGTGTCGGCGCCGATGCCGTCGCGATCCTGGAGGATCACGACGAGCGCGCCACCTGCTTCGCGCCGCTCGAGAAGATGATGGGCCTGAATGGCAAGATGATGCTCGTGGGCTGCCTGACAAGCAGCCCTGGCTTCAGCACCGTGCACCTTGCCCAGGCCCACCTTGGGCTCAACAGGAAGTCCCTCATGGGGCCAATTTCCGGCGTACATTTCCAGCGCGACGGAGAGACCAAAGTCTTCACCAAGTGGGACACGGCCGGCTGTAGCAGGGGCTTCGGCAAGTTCTACAGCGACTATCTCATGGCCGACAAGCTGATCGTCGGCAAGGTGGGAGACGCTACCTCTCTGGCCATCGGCGTTGCGGATGCTTATGCCATCGAGCGGCGTATTCTGGAGAAGAATCCGCGTTATCCTCTGTGCGCGGAAAAGGACTGCCTCTACTGCCGAGGCAGCCTTCGCTACAACCTGCGCGACATCCCCGGTTACTTCTTGAGGCAAGCGGCCATCAAGCTAGTCCGCCGAGCCGTTCCCAGCCGAATTGAATCATGACGAAGAAGATCAATCTCGGCGACAGTGCCAGTCTGACTCGTAGTTTCAGCGAGGCGGAAATTGCCGTCTTCGCCGAGGTGTCGGGAGACCACAATCCCGTCCACCTCGACGAAGCCTTCGCCAGAGCCACCCCGTTCGGCGGGCGCATCGCGCACGGCATGCTGGGCGCGAGTGTGTTCTCTGGGTTGCTCGGCTCGGAGCTTCCCGGTTCCGGCACCATCTACCTCGGCCAGTCGCTCAAGTTCATGCAGCCAGTCCGGCTTGACCAGGAGGTTGTTTTCCGCGTCGAGGTGGTCGCCATCCACGAGGCCAAGCCAATCCTCACCATGCGGACAACTTGTACCGATCTGGACGGCAAGCTCGCCATCGACGGC